>JAJDCT010000295.1 GCA_029260695.1 Phycisphaeraceae bacterium | reverse complement strand
GTTGAACACCACCAACCCGCCGAGCAGGCACAGCACCAGTGTCATGTAGGTGCGGACGAATTGTCGGGTGTGTCGGCGCAAGTGTTCGTATCCTAGAAACGGTAGTAGATAAACTCCCCGGCCCGAGACATCTGCATCAGGCAGCCGACCGTGAGCAGCCCCGTCACGATCGCCCAGAACGGCTCGGGCCGCCAGACCCATCCGCCTAACGGTTTCCACCCGTCCCACGTCAGACTTTTGCCGGTCGTCGGGCGGTAACGCCGCATCATGGTGGGGACGTTGGGCATCAGCCAGACAAGCAGCAGGCATGCCAGGATGATGATCGCCTTGTCGCTGCCTAGTTCACCCAGGCCGGTGTCAAAACCGGACAGGCCGAACATCGCGGAGTAGAAGCGTTGAATCTGCGGCAGCCCGTCCGCACGGAACGGCACCCAGGCGATCAGGACCACTGCAAACGTGAGTACACGAGACACCCAGATGCCAACCAAGCCGCCTGCATAAGCCTGTTCCGGCTTGCCTGTCCCGACCAGAGAACGCCAGGCGTGGTTCACCATCAGGTACACCCCGTGCAAACCGCCCCACAACACAAACGACCAACTCGCGCCGTGCCAGAGCCCGCCGAGCAGCATCGTCAGCATCAGGTTCACATACCGGCGTGACTTGCCATTGCGGTTGCCCCCTAATGGGATGTAAAGGTACTCACGTAAAAACTCGGACAGCGTGATGTGCCAGCGCTTCCAGAAGTCGATCACGCTGGTCGCGCGGTACGGGGAGTTGAAGTTCAGCGGCAGACGTATCCCAAACAGCCGCCCAAGCCCCAGCGCCATGTCTGAGTAGCCGCTGAAGTCGAAGTAGATCTGCAGCGCGTACGCGGTCAGGCCGACCCAGGCCAGCCCAAACGTCAACGGCGAGCCCGGGTCCGCATCGAAAACCATCCCCACCAGCGGCGACAACTCGTCCGCAATCAGCACCTTCTTGGCGAGCCCGAAGACGAACAGGCTGATGCCCACGCTCAGGTCGGCGGAGTCAAACCGCAGGCGTCGGCGGTAGAACTGCGGCAGCATCTGCCCGTGGTGGACGATCGGGCCGGCGATCAGTTGCGGGAAAAATGAGACGAACAGGCAGTAGTCGATGAAGCGGTGTTCGCGTGTTCGGCCCAGGTAGGCGTCACTGATGTAGGCGATCTGTTGGAACGTGTAGAACGAGATGGCGATCGGCAGGATGATCGGCGGCGCGTCCCAGGTGGTGCCCAGCAGGGCGTTGGCGCTGGTCATCAGGAACCCGGCGTATTTGAAGTAACCCAGCAACGCCAGGTTGGCAGACACGCCCAAGATCAGCAGCCATCTCTTGCGTCGTGGGTTGCCGGTTTCGAGCCATCGGCCCAGCCGGTAATTCATCGCGATCGACAGCACCAACGGCAGCAGGTCCGGCAGCCGCCACCAGCCACAGTAGACCAGTGAGCAGAGCACCAGCCAGACAAACCTTGACCGCTGCGGGCCGATACGCCCAAGCAGCGCGAATCCGATTAAGACCACAGGAAGGAAAGCGAGGATAAAGGTGTAGGAGCTGAATACCATGGGCGCGGTCAAAGTGGTCCGCGAAGTGGGACGGATCGGCAGCGGCCAGAATAGTCGGCGGGCCCGTACTGGACAACCGGGCCGGGGCGGGGTTGAATAGCGGGGTAGGGTCTGGGTCTACGCCTGACCGATGGCCACATGGAGACCCTGTCCGATGCCGACACCTGAGATTGAGGACACGACACCGACGCCCGATTCGCCTGTCGGGGGCGGACCGTTACCCGCAGAGGATGGCCCCACGGAGGATGCCCTGACCCGGTTGCTCCCCTGGACCGTGTCGATCCTTCTGCACGTCGGTCTGGTTCTGCTTGCGTTGTTCGTGGTCTGGTCCACCGTGATCGCAAGCCAGGACGAGCAGATCATTATCCCCACCGCCCGGCTCAGCGCGACCCCCGGCGCGCCGCTACAGATCAAGCAGGTGCCCCGGCTCAAGGCCGACCCGGTTGCGCGGCGAACGGTCTCACCGATGCGTAATAGGACGCCGGTCCAGATGCTCACCCAGCCCCGCAGCGACGCGACACTGGTCGGCGTGCTGGGCTCGTCCGGCGACGCCAACCCGTTCGAGGCGACGATCTCCGGTGGGGGCGAGCTGCGGGCACAATTCCTGGGCTCCGGCGGCAACGCCAGGCGGATCGCCTTTGTCATCGACGCCTCGGGCTCCTTGATCGATACCTTCCCTTTTGTCATCCGTGAATTGAAGCGGTCGGTCAGCCAGCTCGGCGGGCGCCAGCAGTTCACCGTGATCTTTTATCAGGGCGCCGACGTGATCGAAGTCGAACCGCACGGGATCGACGCCAAACGCGCGACCCCTGCAATCAAGCAGCAGGTTATCGAGCAGCTTGCCGAGGACAACTACCTTGTTACGCCCAAGGGTACGAGTAACCCCGTCAGGGCGCTCCGCAAGGCGTTTGAGTACCGGCCTCAACTGGTCTTCCTGCTCTCGGATGCGATCACCGGGCAGGGGCAGTACGAGATCGACCAGCGTAAACTGCTCGCCGAAATCGAGCGTGTGAATCGGTCGGGGACGAAGATCAACACGCTTCAATTCCTTCACGAAGACCCGCTGGTCAAAGCCGGGCTGACCGGAACGATGAAGCTGATCGCCCAACAGAGCGGTGGCGTGTATAAATACGTTTCAGAAGCCGACCTGAATATCGACTAGCAGCACGCCCGACCTCACAGCGGATGACACCCGCGGTATCACGCACGGAACCTGTCATGGCAAGAGGCAACAGCACACTTAAGACGCGGTTGGGCGGTGTGTGTATCTTGGCGGTGCTGCTAGTTGCGATCTCGTCGGCGTTCGGTCAGGACGCGGTGAAGCTCTCGGGTTTGTGGGTGCAGCCGGTGACGGTCCATACGATTCAACAAGGCCAGGTCCACTACCAGACACGTTCGGGTAACGAATTGGTCAGATCGGCGAAGAGCCTTGAAGGGCTCAAACTAGGGCGGTACCCCGCGCTAGGTGAAGCGGAGACGGCGGTCAGTCGAGGGGATGACACACAAGCGGTTGCCCTGTGGTGGCAGGTGGCGCAACAGGCCGAGGAGCCCTGGGTCCGGTGGTACGTCGGTATGAAACGTGTGCAAGCGCTCGCCCGGCTTGATAAAGCGGATTCCGCAGCGGGGCTCTATATAGATATGGTCGTATCCGGTGCCGATCTCTATTTTGTGGCTCAGCCGCCGGTGGACGTTGTTGCGCAGGCCGACGCCGCAGTCAGGATACGTGTCTTGGAGCTTACAAAGGCGGCGATCGGTACGGTGGGTCCTGAGCAAGCGGCGTTGCTGCAGAAGCTCACAACTGCGGCCGGCACGCCCGCCGACCTTGACTCAACCGGTATTGGAGCTAATCCTGAATCGGGCTTGACGGGTAGGGCTGCCGCTGTCCCGGCGCTGTCGGCCAGCGTGCCGCCTGGGTCGGTCGCCAATCTGTATCGCAGGGGCAGCTATGACCAGGCCCTGCTGGCTGCCGAAGAGTCGCTGACCCAGCCGGGGAAGACGGCGTCGAAGCTGTACCTCAAAGGGATGGTGCAATTGGCGCTGGCGGAGAGCACCGGCGACCGGGACGGCTACAAGTCGGCCGGGCTGAGTTTCATGCGTGTCGTGGTGTATTTCCCACGAAGCGCCGTAGCCGGTCCAGCCACACTCGAAGCCGGTTACGTCCATGAACTCATCAATCGCAACGACATCGCAAGCCGGCTCTACGATCGAGCCCGGCCGTTGATAGACCAACAGGAAGACCCCGTGTACTACCAGAGGCTCAATGAACGGATCGCCTCCGTCAAAGATGCCCCGTCAGGTGAATAAATGAACGAACCCAACCGCGTTGTGATGATGAGACCTTCCGTTTTACTGGCCGCTGTTGCTCTGGCGGTGCTGCCCGTAGCCCCGGCGTGGGCGCAGGGCGGGGACGAGACGACCAGTGTCGCGAAGATGTTCCTGCTGCCGGGCGACTTCCTGGGTATGTTGATTACCTGGCTGTTGGTGTTTCTGTCGGCAATAAGTACGGGGTACACGCTGAGCCTGATGCTCCGCTACCGCCGGTCGAAGCTGCTGCCCGAGACGTCCCGAAAGAAGGTGTCGGACCTGCTGATGGGTAAGCGGTTTGTTGAGGCGATCGAGTTTGCGGCCAAAGATCCAAGCTACCTGGGCCGGATCATCAGCGCGGCGCTTAACGAGGGGGGGCACGGCTACGGCGCGATGGAGCGAGCGATCGAGGAGGCAGGCGACAGCGAGACCACCCGGGCGCTTCGGCCTATCGAGTATCTCAACGTCCTTGGAAATATCGCACCCATGATCGGGCTGTTCGGCACCGTCTACGGCATGATCGTCGCGTTCGACAAACTCCAGGCAAGCGGCGGCAGGCCCGACCCCGCGGCACTGGCAGGGGGGATCTCCACCGCGATGATTACCACCTTCTGGGGCCTGGTGGTCGCGATCCCCGCGCTGGCGTCCTACGCCCTGATACGCAACAAGATCGACGCGTTGACCAGCGAGGGCATGCTGATCGCCGAGCAAGTCATCGCACCCTTCAAGCCAGCAGGCCCAAGCCCACAGGCCAAACCAACAACCCCCAAGACCCAACCCAAGTCATCGCCTAAACAAACCCCACCCAAAAACGATCCCCCGCAACCCCCAACGACTAACTCTAAGCCTTAGACCCCAGGCCCCAAACCCAAGACCCAAGACCCAAGACCCTCCATCACCATGTCTTCCCAGATCTTCCATCGCGGCCCGACCAAGCCTCAGATGAATATCACGCCGTTGATCGACGTGGTCTTCCTCCTGATTATCTTTTTCATGCTCGTGAATAACATCATCTCCGAGCAGAGCGTTCAGATGATTGTTCCACAGCTTGACGAGCCGACGACCCGGGAACTGGACGACGCCGGACGGATCATCGTCAACATCGCCCCGGCCGACTACGCTCACCGCGAGCGCGCAGACAACCCGCTTCTATTTGACGGCGAGGCACGGTTTATCCGCGTGGGGTTGCAGACGTTTGCCGCCGACGACCTGGAGGGGGTCACCGCCGCGCTGATCGATGCCAAGTCGGCCTACCCCGACGCGGAGGTGGTCCTGCGCAGCGACGGGGCGCTCTACTACGGCGTGGTCCAGCCCGTGATGGGCGCGATCACCCGCGCGGGGATCGACAAAGTCAACCTGGTCGCCTACATGCCCGAACGCGGCGCAGCGACCGTGAAGATCGGCGAGTAATCCCACCGTGACGAATACAGGCCAAGATCAACTCGACGCGACGACCCCTGCCGACCCCCGGTTGGCGGACCCCCGGCAGGCTGATGGCATGCAGGCCGACCAGACCGTCCACCACCGCTCCGCGAGCAAGCGCCACGGCCGGCCTAAGCCGAGCATGCAGCCGAACCTCTCGGCCATGATCGATGTCATCTTCCTGCTGCTGATCTACTTCGTGGTTACTGCGAATTTCACCCCCGACGAGGGCGTGCTCACCGCCAAACTCCCCCAAGGGACCGGAAGCCCCAGCCAGGACATGACCCCGCCACAGCGGCCCTTGAATATCGTCCTGTCTCCCGCGGGGGAAACCCAGGTCCGGATCAGTATCCAGGGGTATCCCCAGGCACCCACCGGTTTCGCGGATTTGGCGGTGTTGTTGACTCAACTTCAGTACGACCCCGAGCGAGGCCTGCACAGTGGTGCTTTCAAACCCGACAGCCCCGTGGTCATTAAACCCGAGGCCGGCGTCCGTTGGCAGCATGTGGCTAACGCCTTCAACGCCGCCGTCCGCGCCCGGTACACCAACATCAACTTCGCACAGGTATCACAGTGAACCCGCAACCGTGTCTGGGACGGATGAATCGCCACGAAGTCGCGATGAGCGTGAAGAAGACATCAACAGGGATGAGCGCTGATGAACGCAGATAGAAGGGTTTCCGGGCCAATCCGATTTGAGTTCATCTGCGTTCATTCGCGGCTAATCTTCTCTGCGCTCTTCGTGGTCATCTTGACGGCTACACCCTATCAGTTGGCCGCGCAGGTAGAGGAACTGGACCCCGCGACACTCATCGAAGCCTTGGGCAGAGAAGGGATGAGCGAACTGCTGCTGCATTTGGTTGAGACCGAGAGGCCTCAAGACCCGGTACTTGCCCGGCAGATCGAGTTGGCGGGGCTGCGATTGGAATACCAGAAGCTCGCGGAGCAGGCCCGGGAGGCCTCCTCGCAGCACCCAGAGCGGTCCCAGGTATTACGCACGCAGACGATCGAAGCCTTTAAGCGGATGACCGACGCGTCGCGCGGCTTGATCGCGGACTATTACGACCACGACCAGCGCTCGATCTGGCAGACCGATCTGGCGCAGGACCTGTTGTTAGATTACCTGCAGGGCCTGCATCAGTCAGCCGTGCTGTTTGCAGAGTTCGGCGTCACGACCCCCGCACAACAAGAGGCCTTGGCCGACGCGGGCCCCGAGGCGTTGGTGTTGTTGGCGGACGCCAAACTCCGGCTATTCAATCTTCGGGGCGAAGTCGGGAGAGATCCCGCTCGTTCTGAGCAACTCCAAAGCAGCGGCGTGTTTTTCCGCCTGTTTGATGAGTATGACCGCGGACGCACGCCGTACTTCCTGGCACAGGCCGCGTACCTTGTGGCACGCTTGCCGGATGATTCGCTTTACTTCACAAGCCTGGGCACGCAGGCCGGGCCACGCATCCCAAACCAGGTGACTTCGCCCGATAGGGAGCGGGCCAGGCTCCTTGAATTGGCCGACCGGGAACTGACTAAATTCACCGGCGACCTGGGCGATTTTTCCGGGGTCCGTGACGCATCGGTGTCACTGAGGGGCCGGATTCTTTTGGCTCGTGGGCGGTCGGAGCAAGCCCAGAAATTATTAGCTGAGCTGGTCGGCGGGGATGATCGGGGAACCGCCTGGCTGACCGCTCGCCTGGCGCGGGCCGCGGCGCTACAGCAGATGGGCAAGCCCGAGTCGGCGATCGACGAACTGACCCAACTCCGTACCGATCCCGCCGTGATCGAGAATCTGCGCTACGGCCTGCTGGTCGCCGACATGACGCACCGGGTGATGTTCGCCCACGCCAAACTGTTGCCCCCCAGCAAGCGCGACGCCGCCTTGGCGCAGAGTTACCAACCTTATCTGGAACTCCTGGCCGGCCCTATCCCCGGTGAGCAGGTCAAGGGCCTGCGCCAATTCATCTATCAGCGATGGGAATCCACACTTAAAGAATCCGAGCAAGCCGACGCATTGCCGCCGGTGGTCCGTCTGGCGGTGAGCCAGGTGCTTCGGCAGCAGGGCCAGGAGATGCTCGAGCAATTGAATGACCCCGATGTTCCGGGGCCTAGCGTGGATGGAGACGATGATCCGCGTCGTATGCAGGCCAACGAAAAGCTTACCCGGGCGATTGAGCTCGCCGGGGCGCTAACCGGGCCCCAGATCGATCCGGCGATCCGATCCGAAGCGATGTTCAATCAGGCGATGGCGATGCACGCGGTCGCCCCCAAAGACCCCGGCAACCGCCTGGAACTCACCGCGATCCTGACCGACCTGGCGGACCAGATGCCCACCGAGCCCGTGGCCGAGGACGCGATCGCCGCGTCGGTTGTGCTGCTGCGTGAGTTGCACCAGGTCCTGCCGACACCTGCCGAGGTTGAAGAGGCCTACGAACGGGCCGCCGGCGTGCTGTTCAGCAAGTTCCCGACCAGCGCCGCGGCGGACGGTGAGCGGTTGTACTTCGGCTACTCGGTCTTGCAGTCCTCGGGCAGGCACCGCGATGCGATCAAGATGTATCAGCGTGTCCCCTTCGATCACGACGAGTACTTCCAGGCACAGCGTCAGACGTTGATCAGCCTGGGCGAGCAACACAGGTTGGCTGAGGCATCAAACAGGCCCCGTATGCGTCGTGAATTGAGTGCCGCGATGAAACGGATTATTTCCGAGGCGGATCAGATACTGGATAGCCGGGTCAATCCCGACCGCGCTCAGTTCGCCCGCCGTGCCGCGGCCACCGCCAGATTAGTCGGTGCAGAGTTGGCGTTGGGTGATCGGGAATACGACGCCGTGATCGAGGCGTTAGACGGGTTCGAGCACGCATACCCGGGTGAAGACGACCTTGTATCCCAGGCGCTCGAACACCGGATCATCGCCCTGGCCGATGCGGGACGACATAAGGCGTTGGCGGTCGAGGCGCGACAGATGTTAGAAGGCTACCCCGACCAGGCCGCCTCTGTGATCGATAGCGTACTCAGCCAGGCCGATCTGCGTATCGAACGATTGCTCGTCCGGGCTGCCACCGCTGATAGCATGACCGCGGATTCACTCAAGAAGGAAGCACACGCCCAGGCACAGGCCGCGGCGGTGTTGTCGAAGTTCCTGCTTGACTGGGCGAACACACAGCCCCTCGACGCCAACCAGCTAATGCCATTCGAAGTGATCCGTGCAAAGACACTGCGCCTGTCCGGGCAGGTCCAGCCCGCCATCGTGATTCTCGGCAGGCTCATCAACGACTTCCCCAACGATGCGCAGGTCATGCTCGAGTACGCCCAGAACCTCTACGAGCGCGGCGACGAGGATTCGCTGATCGAGGCGGTGCGCTACTACGACAGGCTGATCACAGGGTTGGGCCAGCCGTTCCCAAAAGAGTGGTGGATCGCCTGGATGCGCCGCCTGCAGATCAACGAACGGCTTGACGAGGGCACCGAGGAGATCCCCCTGCGCGTCCGACAACTCCGCATGACCGATCCTAACCTGGGCGGCCCCGTCACGCGGCAGGAGCTAGAGCGGCTGGAGCACAAGTATTCGAAGTAAGGGTATGGGGGTTAGGGATTCGGATTTGGGGGAAACCCCTTAGCAGACGCGGTGTGTGCACGACGGTATGATTGGTATGTGCTTTGACCCAAACCCTAATCCTTAACACCCAATCCCCAAAAATTATGCAACACAGAACCATCCCCGGCACCGACCTCTCGCTTAGCCTGCTGGCCTTCGGCAACTTCATCTTCGGCACCAACTGGTGGGGTGACTTTACCGACGAAGAAGGCATCGCGTTGCAGAACAAGGCCTACGACCTGGGCGTCACCTTTTTCGACACCGCGCCGGCCTACGGCAACGGGCGGTCAGAGAAACTCATGGCCGACACCATCAAGTACGCCGGCCGTGACAACCTGATCATCTCCACCAAGTTCGGCTACGACTTCTATTCCGACCCCGGTGAGGAGGGCGGCCACCGCGAACGCAAGCAGGACTTCACCGGCAAGTTCATCCGCTTTGAGTTGGAGACCTCGCTGAAAACCATGGGTATCGACTGCGTCGACCTCTACCAGGCCCACAACCTCAAGCTCCCGCAGTTCAGCGACGATATGTTCGACACGCTCGAAGCGCTCAAGACCGAGGGGAAGATCAGGGCATGGGGCGTCGCGCTGGGCCCGGCGATCGGTTGGCGTGAAGAAGGTTGCCAATCGTTTCTCGACCACGACGCGGCGACCGTGCAGACGGTTTACAACCTTTACGAGCAGGGACCCGGCCGGGAGTTCTGCGAGATCGCAGCGCAGCGCGGCAGGGGCGGCATCATCGCCCGCGTCCCGACCAACTCCGGCATCCTCGACGAGGAATTCAAGAGTGCTGACCACACCTTCCCCGACTGGGACCACCGCAAGTTCCGCGACCGCAACTGGCTGGTCTACGGCCTACAAAAAAACGACATCATCCGCCCGATCGCGGCCGACCTGGGCCTGTCGATCCGCCAGTTCGCCATCAAGTGGCTCGCCAGCCAGCCGGGGATGGTGTCGATCGAGCCGAACATCGTGAATGAGACGGATCTTAAAGAATACGTCTCCGCATGCGACGGCTCAACCCTCCCGCAGGACGTGTTGGACCAACTCGCCAAGTTCTACACCGAGGACTACGGCCTGGGCGACGATGCCCACCCCTGCGACATCAAGTCCAGCACCGCCGAAGGCGGCGCGGTCCGCAGCAGCTACGAGCAGCCGGCGGGTGTCGCGTAACCTCACACACATAGCCCCGGGCTTGCCCGGGGTGACCGGCTGGTACACGTTCATTGCACGGTTACCCGGCCTAAAAGGCCGGGCTATGTAAGTGGATGGGCCGAACCCCATCGTTGTTCGGGCGTAGAATGTTTCGATGCCCGGAGACACCCCTGCGGATAACACGATCCTTTTCCACGGCGCACGCTTTGATGTGCGAGAAGTGGAGTTGCCCAAGCGGTCCGGTGGGACGATGCGGCGGGAAGTTGTTGTTCCGGCTAACGCGGTGGTGGTGATGCCGATGCTGGATGAGCAGACGGTGGTGCTGATCCGTAACGAGCGTTTTGCGGTGGGGCAGACCTTGTGGGAGCTACCGGCCGGGACGTTGGAGGAGGGGGAGGATCTGGCCCTCTGTGCCCGGCGGGAATTGCTTGAAGAGACCGGCTACGCCGCCAACAAGTTAACCCGCCTGATCGAGTTCTACCCCTCGCCTGGTTTCTGTACGGAGCTTCTAATCGCGTTCCTGGCCCGTGGCCTGGTATTCCGAGGCCAGGATTTAGATGAAACCGAGCGGATCACAACTGAAGCGATACCCCTGAAAGAGTCGATCCAGATGGTACGGGACAACCGCATCCGGGACGCGAAGACGATCGCGACGCTGCTTTATTACCAGACGTTTCTAAGG
>JAJDCT010000294.1 GCA_029260695.1 Phycisphaeraceae bacterium | reverse complement strand
GACCTAACCGGGGGAGCGTGACGGGTGCGAATGAGCTAGGGCACACCCGGCTGCCGGTGGAGGCGCCAAAGTGTTTCTGCGGTCAGGTGGGTTGTCTTGAGCGCATTTGTTCGACGGAGTTTCTTTCGATGCGCGACGGGGGCGGGGCTACGTTGGCTGAGCGTGCCGGGGCGTATGATGGGTCTGACCCTGGGTTGAACGAGCTGCTCGAACTGCTGGCGACAGGCCTATCGAATGCGGTGAATTTTACACGGGTGAGTCGGTTGGTGATCGCGGGTGAGTTGACGGCTTACCACGCTTTCACGAGGGCTTTGACAGACCGTGTCCGTGTGCTGACTTTGCATGAGCTTGAAAGGCGGTTGCGGGTTGATCTTTGGGGCCGGACCGAGGCGCAGCCGGCGCGTATCGCGGCGAGCCTGGTGCTTGCGCACATGTATACCAGCCGGTGGGCGACGCTGATGACGGTGGACGGGGAGTTGCAAGATACTTCGCTGACCTTGGCGGGGCAGGTTGATGCCGCGCCGACGGTGAGCATGGACGGGTAGTTTTGACGAAACTGATTAACTAGAGCAATACAGGAAGCAAACGGTATGACGACGATTAGTAACGATCCATCATGGTGTACCCACGAGCTGATCCCCACGCGGGTGTTCGAGGATTCGGCGCAGGTCAGCCACGAGGTGGCCAGTCAGATCGCCGAGTTGGTCAAGGCCCGTGCCGTTGAGGGCAAGATGTGCGTGCTGGGTCTGGCGACCGGGTCTTCGCCGACGGAGGTTTATGACGAGCTGATCCGTATGCACAACCAGGAGGGTTTGTCGTTTAAGAACGTGATTACGTTCAACCTCGACGAGTACTTCCCGATGCGTCCCAACGAGCTGCAGAGCTATGTGCGGTTTATGAAGGAGCACCTGTTCGATCACATCGACATCGACCCGAAGAACGTACACATCCCGGACGGCACGCTGTCGATCGAAGAAATGCCGAGGTATTGCCAGGCCTACGAGAAGGCGATCGAAGATGCGGGCGGGATTGACATCCAGTTGTTGGGGATCGGGCGGACGGGGCACGTCGGGTTCAACGAACCGGGTTCGGGCAAGGACAGCCTGACGCGGCTTATCTGGCTTGACCAGCTCACACGACAGGACGCGGCAAGCGATTTTTATGGCGTTGACCACGTGCCTTTCAAGGCGATCACGATGGGTGTGGGCACGATCCTTAACGCCAAGCGCGTGGTGATGATGGCGTTCGGTGAGGGCAAGGCCCCGATCATCCGCGAGGCGGTCGAGGGCGAGATCACCGAGCACGTCGCTGCGAGTTTCCTTCAGGAACACGAGAACGCTCATATTTATCTCGACGCCGCGGCCGCTGCGAAGCTCACGCGGGTCCAGACGCCTTGGAAGTGCGGTTCGGTCGATTGGACTTCCAAGCAGATCCGCAACGCGGTGATCTGGCTGGCGTGTAAGACAGAAAAAGCCATCCTCAAGCTCACCGAAGAGGACTACAATGAGAACCATCTGCAGGACCTGATCGCGGAGCACGGCCCGTCGTATGACATCAACCTGACGGTATTTCGGTCGATGCAGGCGACGGTCACGGGCTGGCCCGGTGGCAGGCCTGAGGGGTCGCCGCCGCAAGCCCCGGGCCCGCGCAGCGCTGACGACGATGTGTTCCCCAAGCGTGTGCTGATTTTCTCACCCCACCCCGACGATGATGTGATCTCGATGGGTGGGACGCTGATACGTCTGGCGGACCAGGGTCACGAGGTCCATGTGGCGTATCAGGTGTCCGGGAGCATCGCGGTGTTTGACGAGGACGCGATCCGTTTTGCAGACTTCGCCTCGGACTTTAATCACCTTTTCGATATCGACATCAAGCAGACGGAGCAGATCGAAGAGCACCTGGAGACTTTCCTTAAACACAAGCAGCCCGGGCAGGTCGACTCGGAGATCGTTCAGAAGATCAAGGCGGTGATCCGGCGTGGCGAGGCTCGTGCGGCGGTGCGTTCGTGTGGTGTGCCTTCGGAGCGGCTGCACTTCATGGATATGCCGTTCTATGAGACAGGTACTGTGCGCAAGAAGCCGATCGGGGAGGACGACATCCAAATCACGATCGATCTGCTTGAGGAGGTGAAGCCACACCAGATATATGCGGCTGGCGATCTGTCGGATCCGCACGGGACGCACCGCGTGTGCCTGTCGGCGATCTTCGAGGCGATGCGGCGTGTGAAGGCCAGCGACTGGGCCAGGCAATGCGAGCTATGGCTGTACCGTGGGGCGTGGCAGGAGTGGGAGCCGCAGCAGATCGAGATGGCGGTGCCTTTGTCGCCGGGCGAGTTGGACCGCAAGCGTCACGCGATCTTCAAGCACGAATCGCAGAAGGACAGCGCTCTGTTCCCTGGTTTTGATTCCCGTGAGTTCTGGCAGCGGGCCGAGCAACGCAACCGTGACACGGCAAAGATCTACGACCAGCTTGGGCTGGCGGAGTACGAGGCGATCGAAGCGTTTGTGCTCTGGGACGGGCTCGCACAGGGCACCGCTGCCGTGCGGCCACAAGAGACGTCCGTGGCCCAGCCGGCGGGCAGATAGAGCAGGCATTCACCGGGCCCGCGGGGGCTCAGACTATATTTCAAACAGGAGTCAGCATCATGGAAGTCATCATTAAATCCAGTTACGATCAGCTAAGCGCCGCCGCGGCGCAGCAGATCGCGGACGTCCTTAACCGCAAACCCAATGCCGTGCTCGGTCTGGCGACCGGGTCTACGCCGCTGGGCGTCTACAAGGAATTGGTCCGCTTGCATAAGGAAGAAGACCTGGACTTCTCCCGTTGCACCACCTTCAACCTCGACGAGTACGTCGGCCTGCCGATCACTCACGACCAGAGCTACCACTACTTCATGCATGAGAACTTCTTCAAGCATGTGAACATCCCCGAGCAGAACATCCATGTCCCATCAGGCACGACCAGCAACTTCAGGGCGTTCTGTGATTGGTACGAGCAGCGTATCGAGGATTGCGGCGGGATCGACATCCAGATCCTTGGGATCGGATCGGACGGCCACATCGCGTTTAATGAGCCGACCAGTTCGCTGAGTTCGCGGACCCGGCTTAAGACACTGGCGAAGGTCACGATCGATGACAACGCACGGTTCTTTGATAAGGCTGAGGATGTGCCGATTTATGCGATCACGATGGGCGTAGGCACGATCCTGGAGGCAGAAGAGATCATCCTCCTGGCCAACGGCAAGGGCAAGGCCGATGCGATCGCGCAGGCCGTCGAGGGCCCGGTATCGAGCATGATCACAGCCAGCGCGCTGCAGATGCACCCGTACACCAAGTTCTATATCGACGGCGACGCGGCGAGCAACCTGAAGATGCGTGAGTACTACGAGTGGATCCAGGTCAAGAAGCCCGGGGCGCCCGAAGCGTAGCAGTAGGTGTTCGTCGCCGAGAGTCTGTGTCTGGCGGGGTCATACAATTTAATAGCCAAGGCCACCGCTGACGGGCGGGGTCGGGAAAGGAAGTGGTACACGATGGGAGTCATCAGCCGTTTCGTCGAGCAGGCCAAAGCCAAGGCCGGGTCCGTTGTTCTGCCGGAAGG
>JAJDCT010000293.1 GCA_029260695.1 Phycisphaeraceae bacterium | reverse complement strand
TTCAATCCTTACCGCGCTCTACACCCAAAGAACCAAGGCGAGATCGCCGACAACCACATCAGCAAGACCCACCCGCAGGTGGTACACGAATACGGCCCCTACCTCTGGATGGACCCGTCCGAACCTGTGGTTCAACAACATTCATTGAACGTGATCCTCGACGTCGTCCGCCGATACGACATCGACGGCGTCCACATGGACGACTACTTCTATCCCTACAAAGTCAAAGATGATGCCGGCAACGAAGTCCAGTTCCCCGATGACCGCAGTTGGGATGCCTACAAGAATTCCGGTGGCAAGCTCAGCCGAAGTGATTGGCGGCGTAAGAGCGTCGACGACTTCATCAAAAAGCTATACAAAGAAGTCAAAAAGGCCAAGCCACACGTCCAGGTCGGGATCTCCCCGTTTGGCATCTGGAAGCCGGGCCACCCCAAGCAGATCAAGGGATTCAACCAGTACGAAGGGCTGTTCGCCGACGCGAAGCTCTGGCTGAATAAGGGCTGGGTCGACTACTTCACCCCGCAGCTCTACTGGGAGATCGACAAGCCGGACCAGAGCTTCACCGCACTTCTTAACTGGTGGTCTGCCCAGAACCGTAAGCACCGCCACATCTGGCCCGGGATCGCACCCTACCGCACCGGCAAGCAGTTCGACGAAAACGAAATCAAGTACCAGATCCAGTGGTCGCGGATCATCACACCCGCCAGCCCGGGGACCGTACACTTCTCCATGCAGTCGTACATGGATGCCGACTCGGACCTCTCCAAGCAGATACGCGAAACCGTCTACGCCAAGCCCGCCCTGCCCCCGGCAACGCCCTGGCTAGGCTCGCGTCGCCCCAAGCCCCCGACCGCCGAAGTGATCGGCATCGACGACGGCATCTTAAGTGTCCGCGCTGATCTGGACTTGAGCGCCAACCTGCGCTACTGGGTCCTGCAGGTCCAGCAGGCAGACACATGGTCATCCCAGATCCTCCCGGCAACACAAACCACCGCAACGATCGAAGCCGCCGACGCCTCGGTCGACCGGGTGATCGTTTCCGTAGTAAGCCGAACCGGAGTGCAAAGCGCCTACCGATCTCTTGATCTACCCAAGACCGAGGCCGAAGCTGAAATCGAAGTTGAAGTTAGTGTGGAGGTAGACGCTGAGGACACCACAGAAGCTGTGATTGAAGCGGTCGGCACCGACGAGCCAGAACCCACCGACACCGACGATAAATAATCAGCTGCACTACGTCAGCTCGTTCTGGAAGAACTCGATCAACTCGCCGTCCGGCCCTTTGCAAAAGGCGATACGGATCGGCACCCGTAGCTCCTTCGCCTGGACATCGATCGACGTGGGCTCCATCGTGACCTCGCACCCGGCATCCCTGGCCCGCTTTATCGCCGCATCGGTGTCGTCGCAACGCAGGGCAAAGTGCAGGATCGGCCCATCTCCGCTGCCAGGAGGCGAGTCCAGATCCTCGAACACTTCCAGGTAATTGCCGTCCCCAGCGTCCAGCATCACAGCCCGCCTGGGGGCCTCCTGCCAGTTGATCTTGGGGGTAAAACCCAGGCCCCGGGTGTAGAAATCGACGGTCTTGTCAAAACCTCGGGACCGGATCGCCACATGGTGGAACCCCCCACCACCCAGAGTCTTGTTATTGCCAGCCATAGAAGCCTCTCTTATCTGATTTAAGCCGATCTCACGCTTCATGCCCCAGCCGACGCCGGGAAGGGCTATCTCACCGCCCAGGCGTTACACCGCCGGGCCCGGCTTGTCCCACCAAGCCCAGGCGGGTATTCTACGGTGTTCCGGCAGGATGTACCTCATACTCACCACTCGGTTTACACAATTAAGGGTGCCACCTCGATGAGCAATGCCCAAGGCACGGCGATCATGGAAGCAGAAGAAGTCCGCGACACCAGCACAAGCCAGAAATTCTTTAACAAGGGTTTCGAGGCCGAACAAGGCGGCGACAAGCTCGCGGCGATCGAGGCCTACGAAGCGGCCTACACCGCCGACCCGGACGACCCACGGGTCTGCTTCCGCCTGGCGTACAACCTGGACCTCCTGGGCGAAGAGGACGAGGCCCTGCACCTCTACGAAGAGGCAGGCCGCGCCGAACGCCCGTCGCTGAACGCACTGATCAACCTCGCCGTCATGTACGAAGACCGCGGGCTGTACGCTCAGGCCGAGCGCTGCCTCCGCCAGGTCCTCTCGACCGACCCAAACCACCCTCGGGCACGCCTGTTCATCAAAGACGTCATGGCCAGCAAGGCCATGCTCATCGACGACGAGCAGGAGAAGCAGCTCGAGAAGCACGCCGCGATGCTCGACACCCCGGTGACCGACTTTGAGTTGAGCGTCCGCACTCGCAACGCACTTCGGAAGATGAACATCCGCACACTCGGCGACCTCCTCCGGGTAACCGAAGCCGAGCTACGCAGCTTCAAAAACTTCGGCGACGCCAGCCTCGACGAGATCAAGGCCATGCTCGCTCAGAAGACCCTCAAGCTTGGCCAGACAGCCGAGCAGCAGAAAGAAGCTGTCAAGCAGCAGGTCTACGACCAGTTGACCGACGCCGGCGGCGACTCGGAAATCCTCGGCAAGAGTGTCAACGAGATGGCCTTGTCCGTCCGGGCACGCAAGGCCCTGGCCCTACTGAACATCACCGTCATCGGCGACCTGGTCCTAAAGACCGAGGCCGAGCTCATGGGCGTCAAGAACTTCGGCATGACCAGCCTCACCGAGATCAAGCAGTGCCTGATCGACATGGGACTGAACCTGCGCCAGCTCGATACCGAGTAGGCCGCTTACCAAACCTAACAAGCCACCCCTCAAGCGCCGCCCCCCACCGGGCGGCGTTTTTTGCGCCACGCCCCACATTTCATCACATCGAATCGATCCGCATCACGTCACACCACATCGCTTCGCAACACTTCATACGGATTCTGCTTAATTCATGGTGGCGATTTTCCCTCAGCCCCGGCTTTGCCGGGGGATTGGCCATGATGATGGGCACAAGTTTTAATCGTGATCCGTATCACATCGACCACACCATATTCCACCCCACCACCTCGCTACGTCCCCGCATCGCCACATCACCACATCACATCCAATACCCCTTTCGATCTTCACAGACCCGACATCCACAGCCCTACCTATAAGATAATATTTAGGCTAAATATTATCTTATGTGCGGCAGGCTCGGTGGATCATGATTGAGGCCTCAGATGCAGCGAGGCAGGCTGGCAACAGCCCTGAAGCAAGGCCGAATCTTGCCTGCCCCCCCCCGATGAACCCACACCTCCTCCCACACCCAAACGCCGTCCGCTTGCCTCAGCGCCACTTTTTCGTCACACTGTTGGGCTCTATTTTTCAAGCACCGTGGAGTTCCCCATGTCTGACAAGGCCCCCTGGATCACCTACCGACCCGAGCTCAAAGTCCTGGACTGCACCGTCCGCGACGGCGGGCTCATGAACGATCACAAGTTCGAGGATTCCTTCGTCAAGGCCGTCTACCAGACATGCCTAGACGCCGGGATCGATTACATGGAGATCGGGTACAAAAACTCGGACAAGCAATTCTCGCGCGATCAATTCGGGGCCTGGAAATTCTGCGACGAGCAAGACATGCGCCGCGTTGTCGGCGACCACGACGCCGAAGTCTCCGGCCTGAAACTCACCGCCATGGCGGACGCCGGCAAGAGCGATTGGAAGACTCAGATCATCCCCGCCGACCAGAGCGTCCTGAGCATGATCCGAGTCGCCTGCTACGTCCACCAGATCCCCGAAGCCATCGACATGCTCCAACACTGCCACGAGATGGGCTATGAAACAGCCTGCAACATCATGGCCATCTCCGGCGTACAGGAGCCCGAGATCGACCAGGCACTCGAAGAACTCGTCACCAGCCCCGCACAGGTCGTCGTCATCGTCGACAGCTTCGGCTCGCTGTACCGCGAGCAGGTCGACTACCTCTACCGCAAATACGAAAAGGCCTTGGAAGGCACGGGCAAAGAGATCGGCATCCACGCACACAACAACATGCAACTCGCTTTCGCCAATACCATCGAGGCCATCATCCTCGGCTGCAACCGCGCAGACTCCACACTCGACGGCTTCGGCAGAGGCGCAGGCAACTGCCCCACTGAGCTACTGATCGGCTTCCTCAAAAACCCCAAGTTCAAGCTCAAACCCATCATCGACATGCTCCAGCAACACGTCCTGCCGCTTAAGAAGAACGTCGACTGGGGCCCCAACGTGGCCTACAACCTCACCGGTAAATACAACCGCCACCCAAGAGCCGCCATGCAATGGCTCGCCGGCGAGACCCCCGAAGATTACTCCGCGTTTTATGACCAGTTTGTGAGTGATATCTAAACAGGCGCGTCAACCTTAACGCCGCCCCAACCGATCTCTTGAGCATCCTCAATCCATCGGTAGCGCCACGCTTGGTCATAGCCGCGGATGTATATCCGCGGAATTCCCTGCGCACCTGAAAATACCTCACGGGCTCACAGCCACCTTCGTGGGCACCAGCGGGTACCCCTCGGGCTGCGGCGGGAGCGTGCTGACGGGATAGTCCTCGTTGGGGTACAAGGCGTAGATCTTCCCGTCGGGCTCAATCTGCAGGACGTAGAAATACCGCTTAAATGGATTAAGACGACTGCTATTACAGCCCTCAAATTCGCGGGGAACCTCATAGCCCAATCCTCGATATCGATAAAACATACCACTTTGGGTAAAGTCTGCCGGAGGTGGCGGTGGCGTCACGATGGTGAGACTCGATCCAATTTCAATGAGTTGATGCGTTGATTCTTCCGTGAACATTTCACTGAATTCTGGATGACTATCAATAAAATGCTGGCCATGTTCTGATGGGACCAGCACAAGCGGTTTCCCCGTGTTGTTAACCATCGTATACATGGGAAACACGTCGCACCCCACGAGATGGATCAACAATGCAAGCAGCAGGACCGCCTGTAGTAACGCTTTCATTTTCAGCTTCCCCTTTCTTACTTCCAGCCGAACGGCTGACTTAACCGATGGCTCTCACACACGCCGCATATGTCCGTCGGCGGGTGAGATCCACAAGTATACCTCCGAAATCCTCGCAACGTAACTGATCTGCGCAAAGAACAAGCCCCCAGTTACGGGGGCTTTTCAATGGGCCCGGCAGGACTTGAACCTGCGACCTCACCCTTA
>JAJDCT010000292.1 GCA_029260695.1 Phycisphaeraceae bacterium | reverse complement strand
GGCCCGCATCCTAATGGCCCGGGTCCAGGGGAACAACAACCGGCGTGGCCGGCGGGAAGCTGTATAATCAGGCAGGTGCCACGGTATTCATAAGGCCCGTAAGGGAGGGTTTCGTTGATGACGACCAAGACAAAAACCAGCCGGATCTACGACGGTGACGGCGACCAGTTGATGACCGAGCAGGAGATCCAGGAGCGCCTGATCGTCCTGCCGGATGGCCGGCCCAGCAAACAGGCGGACCCTACCGCACGGATCCGGATCATGTGGGGCCAGCACCTGTTGGACGACGTGGTCGCAGGGCGGTACCGGTCGATCGTCTGCGCGGTCAACGCTCAGGACAACAGCCACGGGGTCATCAGCAAGCTCGCCGAGCTTGTGACGACCAGCCAGTGGACGCCCGAGTCGATCACCAACCACACGCAGATGTTTGCCCACCGTGAGTCGGTGACGGTGATCAAGTTCGACATGGACACGATCGAGGTGCTGGGGCTGCTTAGGCCGACCAACCGCGACCACCTGACGCTGAACGATCTGGGCCACGGGTTCTCGGTGGTGTCGGAGATGGTCCGCCGCAAGCCCGGCGGGCGGCTGCCGGTGGCATCGGTGTCTTTCCTGGGTGCTCACGCCAACGCCTTGGTCGACGAGCACGGGCAGGAGCCAAGCTTTGAGACGGTGTTGCGGACGATGCACGGCTCGGGGTTCAGCGGCGATGTGTACCCGGCTCCGTGGATGTGGGAGTCCGCCCCGACCGGGGTGTACGCCCGCTACCCGTTCCCGCCGTCGCTGGAAAATATGCGGATGGGCGGCTTCTAAACGTGGTCCGCACTGAATAATTTGCCGGGCACTGGTCCCGCCGCCGGATCGGGAATAACCTTAGCTAGCCCGGGTGTTGAATAGATAGATACTTGCCCACAGGGAAGAAACGTGCCGATTAAGAGCCTCAACCAGATCGCGGAAAACAACGGGTATCCGGTGGATGCTTTCCTGTTCGTTCAGCGAGGGCTGGAATTCACGGTCAAACGTGTCCACGGCGACGAGCCCGCAAGCCCGGTGTATGAAGAGGGCGAGGAAATTCAACGCAGCCGGCACATCAGCGGGCAACAGCTCTGCTTTGGTCTGCGAGATTTCGCCAAGCGGGAATACGGCCTATTAGCACGCAGTGTCCTTGGACGCTGGAATATCCAGCACAGCGAAGACTTCGGTCGAATCGTTTTCGCCATGGTCAACGGCGGGCTGATGCACAAGACCCAGGAGGACACGATCGAAGATTTCATCGACGTGTTCCGCTTCGATGAAGCGTTTTCCGAGCCCCTGCTGCTGGGCGAGAACGCCTAAAAACCAATCTTAACACGCTCTATCGGCCGAAATAACCATGGCCGACCGCTGTGCGCGCCGGCCCAGGGATCACTACACCTATCCGGAAGGGTCATGGATGGCCGACCGCCCGACACCGCTTTGGCTGCAACGCTGGTTCCAACTGCTGCTGGGCTCGCTGGTCCTGCTGACCGTGGCGTCACTGGCGGTGCCCTGGCTGCTGGGGATGGTCTACGCCCTGCGCTCGGTGCTGCTGCCGCTGTTGATCGCGGTCGGGCTGGCGTACATCTTCAACCCGGTGGTGACGTGGGCACACCAGAGACTCCGGCTGCCTCGATGGCTGGGGACCGCTGGCGTGATGCTGGCGGGGCTGCTGGTGGCACTGTTGCTGGCGCTGCTGGTCCTCCCCCCATTGGTCTCCCAGAGCGTTGACCTGATCAGCAAGGCGAAGTCCTACCCCGAACAGATCAGGCAGTTCGTACAGGAACAGGCCGAACGTCACACCACCGAATCTGCGACACAACCTTCGACCATCGCCCCCGCAACACCACCCGACCCGGCCCAGACCACATCAGATGTGGCGGCGATCACCGACAGCCCAATCACGACAGATGGTGACAACGATACACCCGACCCGGGCAGCGGCTTCATGAGTGACCTGCGTGTGATGATCGATGACGCGTTGGGGCCCGAGCGGGCGACCGAGGTGCTCGCAAAGACAGCGGACTTGCTCAACGAAATGGATTGGAAACAGGTAGGCGCGTTCCTGCTTGCGTCACTGGATGTCGGCTCGGGTGTGGTCGGGTCGGCGATCAGCATCACCAGCTACTTCGCGCTCTCGGCGGTCATCATCGGCTTCTGTTTCTTCTTCTTCAGTTGGAAGCTCGACAAACTGATCGCGTGGTTCGTGCCGTTCATCCCGGTCCAGCACAAGACCGAGGTGCTGGGGGTAATCGTAATGATGGACAAATCCGTGGCGGCGTTCATCCGTGGCCGACTGATCCAGGCGTTTGTCATGTCGGTGATCCTGAGCATCGGCTGGTGGATAGCCGGCGTGCCCAGTTGGTTGCTGCTGGGTGTGTTGTCTGGTGCGTTGAACCTCGTGCCTTTCGCGGCGGTGGTCGGGTTCCTGGCGGCGTTGGTCCTGGTGCTGGTTGATTCCGTGGCCGGCGGTGGATTCACGGTCTGGGTCCTTGTCTGGCCGACCGCCGTCTACATCCTGGCGCAGGGGCTGGACGGCTGGGTGGTCGAGCCGATCGTGCAGGGCAAGGCAACCGACCTGGACCCGGTATCGGTGCTGCTGGCGGTGATGATCGGCGGGGCGCTGGCGGGGCTGCTTGGGATGCTCATCGCGATCCCCTCAGCCGCCTGCATCAAGATCCTCTCACGCGAGGTCGTCCTCCCGAGACTCCGTGCGATGGCCGCGGGCGAAACAGGCGGTGCCTAGCGTTCGTAGCTCAACCGTGGCGTGTGATGTGCTGATGTTTAGCCGCCGCGGCCACGCGGCGTACTCAGGGCGTAGCCGCCCTAGCTAAACAAGATGGCATAACACGACGGGCGGAGTAGATACCCATCAGACTGGCCACGCACAGGAAATGGCTGGGAATCTACAAAAATGTCCTTCCCATCCGCACCCACCCTGCGTATCATGAAGTAAGCCCCGCACAGCGATCCGTTGTGCAATCCACGGGGCGAAGATTTGTCCGAACACCGCAAAACAAGGGGCCGACGATGAAGCGTGTACTGGCTGTGACGTGCCTGACCCTCACGGTGTGGGCGACCGATGCGCGGGCCCAGAGCCTGCAGGACCGGATCGACGCCGTCCGCGAGCAAAGGCAGCAGGCCGCCCAGCAGACTCAGCCTGAAAACACCCTTGAGATCCCGCGGAAGATGAGCACGATCATCGACGACGTCTACTTCGACCACACACCGGCGCGTGATGTGTTTAACTGGTGGTCATCGGTCACGGGTATCCCGCTGGTCATCGACTGGAACGCGATGGAGTTGGAGGGGATCGACCCCGAGCAGCCGATCACACTCGACCTTAAGACGGTCCCCGCCAGGCTGCTGCTGGACGTGCTGATGAGCAGCGCATCGCCTGAAATCGAGCTGATCTACGAAGCCACCCCCTGGTATGTGCAGGTCATGACCAAGCGTCAGGCCAACCGCCACCCGGTGTTGCGGGTGTACGACGTCGCCGACATGGTGATGGCCATCCCAAACTTCAACAACGCCCCAAGCTTCGACCTTACCTCTGCATTGAGCAACACCAACAGCGGCGGCGGGGGAGGCTCAGGCAGCAGCGGCTCCCAGTTATTCACCGATAACGACGACGAGGACGAAGACGACCAACCCACTAAGTCCGAAAGCGGCCAGAACCTGGCGGACACGATCCGTGAAACCATCGAGCCGGACATCTGGCAGGCCAACGGCGGGCAGTTCTCGTCCGTCCGGTACTACGACGGCCGGCTGATCGTCAACGCACCGTTGTACATCCACCGCCAGATCGGCATCCCCGTTGTTTCTGCCCGCGCGCGTTATATCAGCAAGGGGACGCCGGGTTCGGGTCAATCATCGGCGGGTGGGACCGCGAGCCCCGGCATCGATAAGCCCTTCGGCAAGGAAAAACCGTAGCACGCTACCCGATCGCCATCGGTAGCGTTCATACTTAAATAACAGTGTTTGAGTCGGGTCCCCGGGTGCGGGCCATGCACAGACTCACTCGACGCTGTCGCCGTTGTCGTCATCCGCATCATCTACTTCACCCCCGCCGGGCATACGCTCCTCGATGGCTTCAAGGATACGCTTGGTCGGCTCGCGATCGAACTTCCAGTCGTCAAGGACAATCCGTCCGCTGCGCCCATGGGAGTCGTAGTGGACCACGGCGATACCTTTGCGTTGCCACCGCGACTTATCGATCGATGCGATCGATTCGTAATCCGCCTGCTGACCGGAGCTGGTGCGTACGGCCTGCTCGTCGGCTTCGACCCAGCGGCCAAGCGTCAGGAAGAACGTCGCCAGGAAATAGATCCCCACCGGGCCGGTGATCCCGGCGATGACCTTCTGCGTGAGGATGTCCTTGTCTTCGACCTTCTTTTTAGGCGTGCCGGTTGGCCAGCCCTTCGCCGCAGCGTGTTCGGCCCAGAGCCGGGCGGGCACGTTCGGGTCGCCTGGATTGTCCTGCATGATCTGGTTGTAATCAGACCACATCTTCTGCTGAAGCGGGTACGCGACCGTCCCGTCGTAGAGGAACCAGCCGCTGAACAGCAGCGCCATGGCCCCGATCACGCCGGGCCGCCAGATGTAACCCTTGCTGATTTTCGCTCGTACCGACATTAATATCTCCACCCGGCCTATCCCGAGTTTATGGGTCAACTTCGACCTTTGATTTAATCCTGCCCTAACACCCGACGCCACCAATGCGCCACCGCCGCCTTGGCCAAAGGCCGACGCAGCAGCTCGGTGAACCCGCCTTGATCGACCCGACGCCGGGGGATCCTCGGCAGCCCGTGCCCTTCACGCAGCGCCCAGGAAAGAAACTCGCCGGTCTCCTCGATCATCAACCGACGATCGTACCGATCGTTATTCCGTAATCGGTCTGATCCATGCTTGAACAAAGAACTTTCCTTTGAGTAACCCTAAACGTACACGCATCATACACGGTCCGACAGGAAGATTCCGTGGAACTAACTTGATTATCGGCGGCTCCGGCAGTCTGCTCAGCAGGCCACATGCTCTGCTGTTACGGCCCCCACAATCCTACCCCCGCCTCCCGGGCTTCATGTTCAAGGGACTCAAACCCCTTGATATGTCTGTGGCTCCACCGGTCGTCGGCGGGTGTAAGCCCCGCTGACAAAAGGGCCTGGTTCAACAGTGTCCCATCCGGCAATTCCACGAACGCCAATAATCGGCCGTAGTTACCCCTTAAACGGTGGGGCTCAAGGATCAGGCGGACCCGCTTGCCCTGGACCAAGCCCCGGGTCAGGTCGGTGGCCTCCTGAGCAAAGGGCTCCGCCAGCCGCGGCGGGTCTCGGCGAGCCATCTCCGGGGTATCCACTCCCCATAACCGGATGCGGGTGTATCGTTCGTCGCCATCGGGGGTATCGACATCCAAGGTGTCCCCGTCGATCACGCGGGTCACGACAAACGTCTGGCCGTCATACCGTGCAAACTCGTCCCCGGCATCGACCAGCAGCCCACCACGGTCCGCAAGGACCAGCAGCAGCGCGACCATCAGGGTCACAACCACATACCACCCCCGCCGCTTACCACGCATAGACAGGAACCGCTCGACCGGTATCCCCTTGAAAGCCCGCGCAGAATCCGACCCCCCGGACCCCCGGGCTGCCCCGGACGACCTGGAAGATTTCGACCTGCCACGACCTTGTCTACCCATGAATCACCCGCGCTAACTCCGTTATGGCATCCACGTTTCGCCCAGCCTTATATACCTCAGCACACCGGCCAGCATCACCACCAGCACCGCCAGCGACAGGTTCATCAGCCGCCAGGCGCGGGCCTTGGGATGCACCATCAACTCGACCTGGAAAGCCCATAACAACGCGAATAACGCCGTCGCAAACAGGACCTTCACCGACAGCAGCCCCAACGCCACCGCGCCGACTTCCTGGTACGCCTGCCCGAAAACCACCCACTGAAAAACCCCGCTGATGACCAAACCAAAAACCGCAGCGGCCAGGACCCAACGGTACCGCAACTCGATTTTTCGGATCACCGCGGCCGCGTCGTTGTTGTCGATCAGTGAACGGACGGGCCCGGCACTTAAGGCGATCAGCGCCAAGCCACCGACCACCAACGCGGCCGAGCCGATGTGTATCCAACGCATAAGAACGAAGATGATGCCGTAGACCATGCCGTTAGAGTAACCGCGCAACGGTGGGGATCAATACCAGTGGGTCTTGTTCAGGCGTTTTTTGTGGTCGCCCCAAACTCAGGCCAGGATATCCAGCAGGCCCCCGACGGCCGGGATCCTCTGGCTGTGCGCAAAGTCCTGGGTGATGCCCAACTCGCCGGGCGGTGTAGCACCCTTGGATGCGGGGTCGGACAGGGGTGCCAGCGGGGTGGTGCCGACCGTTGATCCGGGTGAATACGAATCCCCGCCGGGCTGCACGCCACGGCCGCAGGGATGGCAATCCGCAGGACTCAAAGAAAGGGTCTTTTCGATCTTCTTGACGTGGGCATGGACCACAGGCCGGGCCGGCCCCACCGGTGCATGGTGGTGAGTGCGGATCATGTCATTGACGCCCCGCACCCGTGCGTGCGAATGGTCGGCAAATCGGCCGGGCCCGAACAGGTCGTTCCTGATCGACCAGACCGTCAGGTTTTCATGGGGCCGAATCCACATACCCCAGCACACGCGAATCACGGGCCCGAGGCACAGCCAGGCAAACGAGGGCATATCTATTTAAACAACACGCATTTACGTTTCATTTAAAATATCTCGCTCCATCCGATCTGCGCCAGATGTTGCCCTAAACCCACGGCCCTGTTGCCCGTGTGTCCCCACGCCCTACC
>JAJDCT010000291.1 GCA_029260695.1 Phycisphaeraceae bacterium | reverse complement strand
CTTCCAACAGGTACTCGCCCGTGCCGCTCACTGCCGAAACCTCCACCGTGTAGGTCCCGCCGGCCAGGGCGGTGAATGTGAGCAACGCATTCTTACCGTCCGCCGCGCTGTTGTCATCGAACCCAACCTCAACACCATCAGTACCCAGCACACTGACCGCCGCGTCCAGGCTGTTCAACGGCATACCCAAAGGGTCATCGAAAGGCGTGATCGTCGAAAGCGTAACCCGCTGCCCGGATGGGAGTGCAAGCGAGTAAAGATCCACGTCCGGCTCAACGGAGCCAGGGATCACGCCGTCGCCGCCGTACACGCTGGCACAAACACAACCGGGGTCTTCGATGGGCAATAGTTCACCTGTATCCGGGTCGAATGCAGCGGCCAACTCCCCGCCGAACACCGAGCTATACAGTCGGCCGTTCACGTATGCCAAACCGGATACGAACGAGAATGCGCCCTGCCCTAGTGTGATCGTGTTCAGCGTCTGTCCGGTAAAGGCATCGATCTCAACAAACTCGGCACCCCTGAAATCAGTCTGTATGAAGAATGAATCCCGATCGCCTGCACCGACAATCTGGAATGGTAGGGAGCCAAGGGACATCTGCCTGACCACGGCCAAGGATTCGGGATCCACAAATATGAGATTGCCGAAGCGGTCCGGGACAACCAGATCGCCCCTGTAACTCGCGATATCCGACGCGCCGCCGAGCTGGCTAAGCGTGCTGATCAGGCCCCGCAGCTCACCGGTGTCAGGGTCGACAACGTGTATGTACCGCGAAGATGAACGACGTGTGTAGAGATTCACACCGTCGTAGGTGATGGCCGCGAAAGGACCGAATTCACCCTGAATAGGCGCGACGGTGAAGTGGTTGAGTACCGCGAAGGTGTCGGGGTCCAACTCACTAACGGCGCCAGAGCCCGAATTATTAAACGTGCTTGTGACAAACAGCCGCTCTTGGCCCAATTCCCGCAGATAACCCAGGGCCGCGCTGGCGTCATCCAGGCTCTTCAATCCATCGCCGGGCGCGTCGTTGGGTTCGATATCCACTACGGCGCCTCGTGTGACAGTCAATTGGTATTCGGTAGAAGAGGTCGCGCTAATCCGCACGTCATATCGGCCAGCCGAGGGCGCGACAAAGTCCACGGTTGACTGCTCGGGCGGAAAGACGGGCGTGCTCGTCGCCAGGACAGTACCTGTCACGGGGTCGAGTATCTCGACGGTGGCGGCGCTGAATATGTTTTCTTTGTTCAGTGCCAACGCCAGGAACTCGCCCGCCTGCAGGTCCACGGCGTAGGTGTCGGGCGTGAAGTCTTCGAATACACCCCTGACATTGGCGGTTGCCACACCGGCCCCGGGCACGCCGACAAACGCGGCGTTAAGGTCCAACGCCGGGGCCAGACCGTCGGTGGTTAAGGGCAGCGCTTGCTCGAACACGGTGTTGATATAAAGGTCGAACCGGTATTCCTCATACATCGCTTCCCCGCTGGCGACCAGCACCACGTCGCCCGCCGGCCCGGTATGACGGTATTCCAGCACCGCCGGCTCCCCGATCGCAGGCGAGGTCGCGCTGATACCCGGCCCTGTCAGGGTGAACGGATCATTGAACGAAAAAGGCGAACTCAAAACCGCGGTGAGTATCTGCCCCGGCTGCATGAACACCGAGAACGGGTCGGTGTCGGTGATATCAGACAGCAGGCCAATATTGTTCAGACTCACTGAGGTTAGCGGCGCCAGAGGGACGGGCCGCTGGAATTTCAACTGATCCGGGGTGACACGATCGACGTCGAGATTGATGATAAAGTCGCCGCCGGGCACGCCGTTGCCCGAGATGTTCGATGGGATAGGCCAGGCGATGGCCTCACCGTCAATCGCGTTACCCGCCCGGTCATGGAAGTCAAAACTGGAAGCACTACTATCCAGCCGAAATACGTAACTGTCCTCCGGCACGTCGGTGAAGCTGAGTGTCAGCACCGATGACACCGGGTCGTAATCGGCGGAGGTGGGCCGAATAAGCGAGCCCCCGAAGATCTGCGGGCTCAGCGTGGCATCCAAGTCGATCGGATCGAACACAACCGCGATCTCTTCGTCGAACTGGATGACCACTTCGATCCGGCCGGGCTCGAACATATCTCCGTCCTGGATCGAGGAACTGATCACGCGCGGCGCGACGGTGTCGATCGTGAACTGGGCGGCGAACGGCTCAAGCAGGCTTCCGGTCAGCGAAGCGAGCGCGTCGCCGGCGATCACAAGGTCGTGAGGCCCGTCGATCAGGCCCGCGGGCAGCTCGAAGGTCAGGGTGTCCGGGTCGTTGACCGTGACGCTCAGCGCCGGCACGCCGTCGATCGTCAGGTCCGACGCCGCCAGGGTGTCCAGACGGACCGGCTGGCTGAAGTTCAGCAAGACCTCGTTCGGGACGGTGTTGACGAACTCGCCATCGAACAATGTGCTGAAAGTCACCTCGAACGGCGGGGCCGCACCGGTCTGCCCGGTCGTGTGCAGGACGTACCCGCCGCGGGTGCTTAGTTCGGTGCTGACTCGGACAGTGTAGGTTCCGGTCAGTGCCACGGTGTGGTTCAACAGCGCATTGGTTCCGTCCCCTCCCCCGCCGCCGCTAACAACCAGCGTGTTTGCCGGATCGAACAATTCAAGGAAGGTGTCCGGTGTGTTAAGGATCGCGGCCCCGCCGACCTGCGGTGTGGTGGTCCAGAGTCTCAGGACATCCCCGGCGTTGGCAAGCAAAGTAAACTGATCAGTATCCGAGCTCGATAACCCGATCGAGCTGACGACTTGGCCTGTGGCCCCGATCGGGATCTTAAGAAAAGTCTCAGGCGCGAACCCGGCCTGGCGCGTAACGATCAGCTTGTAATCCAGTGCGTCGCTGACGACCCGGATAAAATAGTCTCCATCGGTCTGGGGACTGAACCCGTCAATCAACGCATCGGCATCGGTCCAGCCCGGTGCGCCAACCGCCAGGAGCTGGCCCGCAGCGTCCAACAGCTCCAGCGCAAACGGATCGCCCGCATCGTCATTCAACGTAACGCTGAGGTGCTCCCCGGCCGTAAGGCCGACACGGTAGAGGTCTGCGGGCGTTTTGGCCACCTTCAAACCCCTGATCTGGATGTTGTCGTAACCGCGGCGACCTGGCGTATTAACATTGTCTTCAAAATGTTGAAACTTGATCTTAAAGTCCGGCCCGAGGGTCATCCCCGCTTGCCCGGCCTCGTTGACCAGGTTAATGGTACGCGTGCCCCAGACACGTCGGTCAGAGTTCCAGGCGTTGAACACCGTGCGCCAAGTCACGCCGTCGTCACTGATCGAGACCCCGTCGCCGTTCCGACTGCCGGTGTAAGTGGATGGCAGCAATTGCGCGACGTCGATATCCTCAGCGTACGAGAACGTCAACAGTGCATCGGCGGCGTTCGTCAGATCGACGGTCCAGATCGCCTCATTGTTCGAAGGATCAACGAAAGGGGATTCCATCCAGAGCGCGAAGTCTCCCTCCGCCTGATTGAGATCGGATCGGACTTCGATGCTGCCACCGGCGCTGCTTGTGCTCGTGGTCCATTCAGGCCCCAGTACACCGGATTCAAAAGTTTCCACGAACGCGAGCGGGACAGCCGGCACGTTGCCCACCACCACCGCCTGACGGATCGGGCCGTCCAGGTCTGCGAACAAGCTATCAATGACCTGCGCCGTCGCGAGATCGTCGTTGGTCGGCCCGCCGAAAAACTCTTCTTCGAATCCCGCGTTCAGCAGCACCTCCCCGGTGTATGACCCGACCCCCCCGGTCGTGCGGACCACAAGGGTATACGTCCCTGTCACGGGAACGGACAGGTTATTCAGGATGGCCGGGCTTGAACCGGTGGAAGTCGCGATCAGCGCGCCAGTCGCGTCCAGCAGGTCAACTTCAATCTGCAACGAAGGCTCATCGTCGGGCGTTATCAGGAAAGAATAGAAATAGTCAGCGTTCAGATCGACCGCGAATCGATCGGTATCATCAAGGAACTCAGCTGCATCGGTAAAGATCGCATGATGGGCGAAGCTCCCGCTTGGTAGGATGGGGGAGAAGCTCAGGCTAAGGGGGGCAGTTGTATCATCCACGACATTAAAATTGACGTCGAACGTACCACCGAATTGGCCGTCACCGCTGGGCACCGTGGTGAGCGGGTTCTCATCCGCATCGAGCATGCGGAAACCCATGTCTTGGATATACGTATCTTGTTCGCCTGGGAAATGAACCCAATAGGGCAGGCTGAACGTGTAGACGTCCTCGGTCAGGTTCGCGTAGGTCAGGGTCAGCTCGTTGGTATAGGGGTCGTAGTCGACGAAGGTTTCGTCGGCCTGCTTGTCGAGTCTGGCGTGTTCGCCAAATCCACGGAAGGGGTCCCTCATCACTTCGCTGAACTTCAGCACGATCGTGAGGTCGCCGGTCTGGACGCTGTCGCCTTCGAGGATAGAAGACCCGATGATGATGGGATCACCAGGCTGGTTGACCGAAAATACCGCGGAGAATGGATCGTTCCAATCGCCCTCAATATTCCGGATGGACCCACCGACCAGATCGATCTGGTTCAGGGTGGTGAGATAGGCCTCGGTGGGTACGTCAAACCGATAGGTCCGTGTGCCGACGATGTGTGTCACGCCGGTTGCCTCTACACCGTTGAGGGTGAAGTCGCCAGGATCGACGCTTGTAGGCAACGCGTCATCGTTCAGGGTCAGATCGATGAAGGCGAAATTACTGTTCAGTACCTCTCCTTCTTCGACCGTTGAGAATTCGACTACGAACGGCTCGACAAGTGACCCCGTAAAGCCCGAAGCCGACAGCGTGTAAGCACCAGTTGTCCCGCTACTGGAAACCTCCACGGTGTGGACGCCCGACAGCGTCGCCGTGTGAGAGAGCAACCCATTTCGACCATCCGGGGCGCTGTTGTCGTCGGTGGCGACCGATGTCCCGTTGGGATCGAAGAGCGTCAGGATCGGATCGAACGTGTTTAGCCCAGAAACGCCGTCGTTTAGTGTGAACGTTTCAAATACAAGCGCATCACCGGCCACAACCGGGACCTTAAAGTGACCGGTATCACCGACACTGTCCGTGGCCCCGAGCACGACACCTGTCCGGGAAATCAGCTGCCCTTCGGCGGGTGTCTCGTTGGGCTCTACCTCGAGCGTCCCATCACGCACGATTGTCAACTGGTATTCGCCAAGGCCCTGCGTCACCTCGATGAAGTACTCACCGGCAGATAGAGCCTTGAAATTAACAAGACTAGCGGTCCCAACCTCCGACGACACGCCCTCGGGCGTCAGCAGAATGCCTGCCGCATCGTACAGGTTGAATGCGATCGCCCCACCGACCGTGCTTTGTAGATCGATGCTTGCGAATTGATCGGCCGCCAAGGAAAAGCGATAGAAGTCAGGCAAAGGCGACGGGATCGTTGCGCCGTCAAAAGTAGTCAGTTTGATGTTGTCGAAGCCACGCCCGGTGGTGGTCAGCGAAGTAAAATCGTATTGCTGGAACCTGATCCGTGTGTCTGTCCCGAGTGTCACACCTACCCGGTCGGCCTCCGCGGCCAGATCGATCGACACGTTCTCCCAAACCCCTCTCGGCGTGTTCAGCTTGGCTCTGGCAGAGTAATAGGTGATCCCGTCTACACTGAAAGCAACGCCGTCACCGTTGAACCCGGTGCTCGGGAAACTGCTAAACAGGGGGCTGTCAAAGTCGGACCACTTGATCTGATCGTAGGACAACACCGCCGGCTTACCGCCAAACAGATTGACGATCCAGGTCGCCTCGTTGCGGGCCCAGGTATTGGTGCTGTCCATAAACAGCGCGAAAGACCCGTCTGACGCACCGAATGTAGATGTGAACTGTATTCGTCCGTTACCGGTCGATGAGGTGAACCAGCGGTTTACTACTGGGCCTGACTCGAATGATTCGGTCAAGACAATGCTGCCCCCCGGCCCGTGCTCGGACGCGGTGCCTCGAAGCAAGGCACGCTGAGAGCCGAACCCGGCATCGATGAACTGCAAGTCAAGATCCTGTGCGGTAACGAACGAGTCGTTGCTCGCACCACCGATAGACTCTTCCTCGATCGCTTCATTAACGACCACACCGAGGCTGTACTGACCCAGTGTGCCGTCTGACCCGACAATCACCTTGTACGCCCCGTCCGTGGTCAAGGGGATCGCCTGCGGGAGTATCCGTTCGCCAGGCAACGTAGAGGACCCGACGTAGATCACCGCATCAGCAGGGTCCCGCACTTCTACCGTGAGTGTCAAGGTGGTATCGGGCAGGCCCTTGATACGTAACGTCTGGCCGGCCTCCAGATCAAGCGTAAACGTGTCTACATCAGAGGCCACATCTATCTCGTCAGAAACTGATCCCCGATAGGTACCACTAATTAACGGCGACGACGGGTCCAAGGGAATAGGCGTTGGCGGGACTTCATATGTCAGCCCGACCGTGACGAACTCCTGCACATTCCCGAAGTCGTCGACCGCAGCGGACGGCGTAAACGCCAGGTGCAGGTTCCCGTCCGCAGCCAGCGTTGCCAGGTCTGTGTCACTCAAATCGATCGTTGATGAGAAAGGGCGTATACCATCATCAAGGCCGGTGAATAACTCCGAAGACACGACCCCCTCGGCATCGAGGGAAACAGTCTCAGATAGGCTATCGATGTCTGAAAGTGCTGTGATCTCGATCCGGCCGTTGATGGCATTCGGATCAATCGGAAAATCAAAGGTGATAATATTGGGATCGAAGAAGTTGTCGAATTGAGTCTGTTCCTGATGGATAACCTCACCACCGACCGCCGAGGCAACCGCTTCGGAGCCGAAAGCCGACACCGGCGTTATGAACTCTTCTCCCGGCACGACGGCGCTGAGAAGCAGCCTTGGTTCTAATGGCTCCAAGCCTCGGACGGGGTCACATGCCTCTTGAAAGCTCACGCCAGATAGACGTGACCCACCACGGGCTGAAGAGCCCGGATTCTGTCCCTCTGATAGCTGTCCCGGCATCATCTGGCCCCGATATGAAGATAAAGACCCTTGAGATTAAGACCCGTAGTGTAGCTCGCAGGCAAACAAAATACCAGTGTTTCACGAAACTTCTCAACCGCCCCAAAATAGCTGAAAAAGCAGGTATCCCCACTGGTTTCTTACAGTCCAAACTCACCTTAAAGCAATAGCCGGATGTTCTAGCGATGCCACTTCTTCTCGGTGGTCTAGTGTATGAGATACAGCAACGGGAAGACGAAGATCCATATCAGATCGACCAAGTGCCAATAGAGACCGCCCATATCAACCGGGGTGAAGTAGTCTGAACCGAAATGGCCTTTGATAGACCGAACGATCAGCCAAAGGATAACAATCATACCGATAAGGACGTGGAAGCCGTGGAGCCCCGTGAGCAAGAAGTAGATAGCAAAGAACATGCGGAGGTCTGCGGGTTTGACATCAGGGGTGTTAGAGACGGCGGGCTCTTTGCTGACGAAGTAGACCTCATTGAGCCCATGAGTCCCCTCTGGGGGCGGGACGATATTTGTCCGTGGTATCAACAGCGCCAGATCGGCGGCACTCAACACGGCCCCCGCGCCCTCGCCGTCGGGATCATTGTCGGTGGCACCGGGTTGCGGGGCCCCGTCTTTATTTGAGGCGGCGTCCTCTTTGACTAGCACACGGAGGTAGGCTACGACATCTTTGAGGTGCTCTTCGGTTAGTGCGGGGTTGCCGCCTTTGGCAGGCATCTGAAGCTTCATCTTGCTGTCGGCGTCCCAGGATTGTCGGCCGATCTTGAGGAAGGTGAGCATTTCTTTGTCATCTTTCGACGCGACAAACCCGCCCTCGTGGAGGTTGGCGCCTTGATTGACCATGCCCGTTCCGTCGGGGCCGTGGCAACTGGAGCATGTGCCTGCGAAAACCATCCTGCCACGCGTGTCGCTTGGGACGTACTCCGTCGTGGCAGGGGCGGGTGCCTTTTCATTTTCGTCTCCGTGCCCCTCTGCGCCCGCGGCTCCGTGCCCGCCGCCATCGAAGTGTGAGGCGAAGTACGCCTCATCGGGGTTGTAGAATTGCCCCAGCGTCAGGCCGTGCTCCCATTTGGCCTTGTACTCGACGAATTTGACGCACATGAACACGACCCCGCCAAGGAAAGTCAGCGTGAGAAGCAGGACCAGTGCACGTTGCTTATTTAATTGTGCGCAGCGCACGGCCCACGCCATGGTGAAGCTGCTGGCGATAAGCACCAGGGTGTTCAACGCCCCCATATTCTTATCGAGGAAGTGGTGCCCGGCGATGAAGATGTCGGGGTGGTTACTGCGGTAGACTGCGTAGGCGCAGAACAGACCGCCGAACATCAGGATTTCAGTGGCAAGGAAGGTCCACATCCCCAGCTTCGCCGCGTCGAACTGCTGGCGGGGCGAGTCGAAGTGGTGGGCCAGATTTGTGGTATCGGCGTGGTCCGATTTCCCAGGCTCTGCATCTGATTGATTCATTTTGGGGTCTCTAGCGTGGCCTCGTCACCGCCCGTGGGCTGGGTGTCTGTGGTGGGTGAGATTTCTTTGGTTAGATTAGCAGGTGTGCTCGTGTCGGCTAGGCCGCCGAGTTTATTGAAGCGTAGTACAGCCCCTTCAAACCTGTCGGCGAGCCGGCCCGCGTCCGCTTGTGTCTGGCTGGCGATGATGCCTGATGCCATCGGGGAGCGGATTTCCGGGCTTTGTATGTAGAAAGCCTCGGTGGCGTCCATCCATACCCCGCTGTCATAATCGGTGACGTACAGATACTCGATGGTGCCCTCGACGGATGAGCCTTGATATTCCAACAGACAACCGATGTCGTCGAAAGCGGCGGAACGCACTCGGCCGTCCGTAGCACGGACGATGCAGGCGGCGGCAAATTTCTGATCACTGATAATCATCTTGCAGTAGTCGCACACATCCGAACCGAGGTGCAATGTCGGCGGACCGGTATCCTCACCGCCACCACAGCCGTAGCTGCAGAGGCACACCAAGGAGATGAGCCAAGTGTTGATGCGATAGGCTGGCCGTCTACTTATACAACAGGTCATGAAACAGACTTCCTGGAAAAAGTCAGGCTGGCCAATACCAGGGGTAAGATGATCCAGCCGAGGATAGACCCGATGAATAGCGCCGAGAGCCATCGGCCGTAGGCCTGAGTGGCGTAGATACCCGCAGGCCCAAGCACGTCCAGGCTGGCATTCATGCTGTGCAGCACGGACATCTTGAAGACCTGTAGCGGATTTATCAACGCCAGGCCGAACAGATCCTGGATGCGGAGTTTGAACGCCAGTGCGCTGCCCATGAGGCCAAGATCGCTGAACAGTGTCAGGCATAGCCAGACGACGATCGCCATCCCGATCGCCGGAGAGGCTTTGCGTGTCAACGTGGAGATCAGTATTCCTACGCTGAGCATCGCTAAGCCCAGCGCGAAGGTCATGACGACCAGAGTGAGGTACACACCTACGCCGGCTGTGTCACCGTTGGCCGCGATCCCCAATCCACAGATGCCAAACCCGATCGCCAAAGCCGCGGTCAGTGAGGTGGATAGCCCCAGGTACTTGCCGAAGAGTGCTTCGAATCGGGTGATCGGCTGTGCAAGCAGGTAGGCCAGTGTGCCCTGCTCCTGCTCTCCCGACAAGCTGGGCGCCGCAATGCTCAGGCCCATCAAAGGCACCAGCAGGATGACCAGGTTGACCAACCCTGCGGTAGTACGACCAAACCCGGCCAAGCCCTGCATCCCGGACCCGGCAAGCGACAAGTAGGCCATCGCCATAGCGAGTACCGAAAACGCCACGGTGTAGAAAACGAACCATCGGTTACGCAGAGCATCACGCAGCTCTTTGTGGGCGATGATGAGGATCGTTCGCAGGCTCACTGTGCGCCCCCATGTTCACTACACCCGGTCGCTGACTTGCTGTCGTTGCTGTCGACCTCGAAGTCCCGAACAGCGATCCCCGCGGCAGATAGCGCCTCTAGTGGTTTCCCCTTCTCATCAGGACGGACCTTGACCCTCACGGTCTGGCCGTTGCGGTCGGCGTCATATCCCTCGGTACGCAGCTGCTGCACAGCTTCGTTCAGCCGGTCCGGATCTATCCATAGACGTAGGCTAGATTTCAGGCCCAACGCCTCCGCCAGTTTGCGCGGCTCACAAGTAGATACCACTTCGCCACACGCCATAACCAAGACGCCATCGGCCAAAGCTTCAATCTCACGCAGACGATGGGAGGTAAACAGGATGGCCTTGCCAAGGTCGCGCTGCCTACACAGCAGGCCAAGGAAGCTGTCCCGTGCAGCGGCGTCGAGGTTGGCGGTCAACTCATCGAGCATCAGGATCGGGGGGTCGGCGAGCAACGCCGCGGCAAGGGCAAGCCGCTGCTTCATCCCGCCGGACAACTCGCCGACGCGCTTGCTGGCGTGTTCGGCCAGCCCGACTTCGTCCAACACAGCAGACACCCGGTCGCGGCCGACCCGCTTGATCTTCGCAAAGAACCCCAGCAATTCTTTGGCACGCCAGTCGTCGTAGAAGGCCAGCTCCTGCGGCACGTAACCCACACATCGCTTGGCGTGCTTTGGCCGTTTGCGAACGTCGAACCCGTTGATCGTAACGGTTCCCCTGCAACGGATCAGCCCCAGCATGCAACGCATCGCGGTCGTTTTGCCAGCGCCGTTGGGGCCCCACAACGCGATCGCTTCTCCCGGCCGCAGGTCCAGATCGAAATCCTTTACCGCGGTCAGTCGGCCAAATCGCTTTGTGATACGCCCCGCCATCAGGATCGGCTCCGAGGTCCGCTTCGATGGGTTGCTGTGTGGCTGCTCTGTCATAGGGGTCGGGCCCGCGGCGGCGCTTGGGCGTGCTAGTGTGCCGGTCATGCCACACATCAATAACCCACTGGCCGATAGCAACAATACCAAGGACGCGGTGGCGGTGGGCCAAACGGGTGGTTCGCTGCCCGTCTCGATGAAGATAGGGACCGGTTGCATCAGCGGAGCTTCATCGGTGATTTTGACCGGGGGCCGAAACGTCGGGACCGCCTTGGCAGCGAGTTCGACCGCCTGCTGGACGGGGCTGAACAGGAACAGCCGGAGTTTGGGCTCGCGGTCCATCAGATTCTCGAAAAGACTCTGTGCCTTGTAGCTGATGTCTCCGATGCCGTCACCGTTAAGATCAAATCCGGTGTAGTCGCTCCAGTAGTTGCCCCGGCCATCGACTACGAACTGATTGTTTTTTAGTTGCCCCGAACCCAAAACACCGACCTGCTCGACGTTGTCGATGAGATTATTATCAGTAAACACATTGCGCTCGATCGAGGGCATGAATGCCAGCCCGATGTCGTTGTACGCCACCACGTTTCGGGTAAAGTGCTGAACCATATCGACCGACGCGGGTGAATTGTCGAAGTAGATGCCGACACGGTTCCCGGCGAACAGGTTATCTTCTGCCTCAACGCCGTCGACTTCCTTGAGCCCCACGCCGTAGCCGCTTGGGCCGTGGTTTCGTATGAATCGGTTGTCTTCGAGTACCAGGCGTCGGCTGTACATGAGGAATGCGCCGACGGAGTTGTCCTCGAGGTGGTTGCCGATCAACACGGTGTCGTCGCAATACATGAAGTGCAGGCCGTATCGCCCGTGTGTGACCGTGTTGTCACGGATCGTCGTGTTGTTTGAGAACCAGATGACGACGTCTCGGCTGTTGCTGACGGTGTTATTCTCGACAACGGAGTTAGGCGAGTACCAAAGCCGGATACCGTCGCCGCGGCGGGCTACAGGCAGGTCTTTACCGCCGATGCGGTTGTTGCGGATGACGCTGTCGTGAGCTTTTTTAAGATAGACGCCGAAGAGGACATCTTCAAAGACGTTGTCCTCGATAGTGACCCGGGGCGCAAGGACGGTGATCCCGGCGTTCTCTCGATCCAGGCTTTTGCCCGTGCTGCGGATGATGAATCCGCGCAGGGTCACGTCGGGGGCATGGATCTGAACGACATCGCCCTTGCCGTCGCCTTGGATGATCGTGCCGGGCTCGGCGATGAGTTCGACGGACTGGTTGATAAGCAATGGCCCGGGGTAAGCCCCCGCCGGCACCGAAATACGGTCGCCGGGCCCTGCCGTATCGACCGCCTCTTGCAGGTTGAACGAACCCGCATCGACCCGCGAAGCGCATAGATCCACCACGCCCACGATGGCGATGAAGGCACCCCATATCCAGATACTCGGACGACATCTCATCTGTATACCACGCCCGGGGCCGGTGCTTGGATACCGGCCGTCGCGTTCCCAAAACAAACACGGTGGCCGATGAATAACATTAATCTGTCACATCAGACTTCTGCGGCGGGCTAGCGCCACTATCACTTTGAGCCCGCTTATCCAACAACGGTTTGTACGCCGCACGGTGCCGCCACAGCGCAACGAGTATGACCACCGAAGCCACCGCCGCGAGTATCAGCCCGGGCCCCGCCGACGCCACGGTCTCGAACTGCCCGACTTTGCCGGTACCCAACACGGGCGGTGTGAAGGGCTTGATCGAACTTGAAAGCGGTGCGGTGGGGTCGAGGTTGTTCCCAAAGTACGAAAGCCACAGGTGCAGATCTGCCAGAAACCCCACCGGGAACAGGATCGCCGGCACGGAAAGTAGCGCGGCCCACTTGCTGTGGATAAACACCGCGCCGAGTACCAGCAGGGATAACGCCGTGATCATCATGACCGACAACGACCGTTCGAGTTGAGCCGCCTCATCGAGCTTCCGCATCCCGATGTAGTGGTTGAGCGAATCGATCTCCTGAACGTCTCCGGTGAGGTGGTTGACGTACCCCGTCACATGCAGCCCCCCGGGGTACTGCGGCGCGTTGAGCTGCATATGCCAGAAGGGTATGAATATCGACACGAGGAGCATCACAGCGGCCAGCACCAGCAGTGCCGTAGGCAGCAGGTATCGGCCGCGGTGAGCGGCCCACTCGTCGGGGTGGACTCTGGGGCCTATGATTTTCTTGAGTGCTTGATTCATGAGAGTCATTCACTCGGTGGCCGCAGCGGTGGCCTCGGTCGGCTTGACCCGCAGGTAGCCGGTCATCTCCAGGTGAAGTGCCGAACAGAACTCCGAACAGTAGAACGTAAACGTACCCGGCAACTCGGCGTCGAACTCGATCGTCAGGTGTTCGCCCGCTTCAAGGCTGAGGTTGATGTTATACGCGGGGATCGCAAAACCGTGTGTCGCGTCCAGGGCACGCTCGACGTTGGTGAGGTGCCATGTGACGTGGTCGCCCTGGTTGACCTCAACGTGTTCGGGATTGAAATGGCTGCGGACGACAGACATATAAACATCGACGTTTTTGCCGTTACGTTCGATCCGCTCTTCGCCGGCCTTGACCGCGTCGGGGGAAACCGATTGCGTGTGGGGGTCCCAACCGACTTCGGGGTAGACCTTCCAGGGCTTGAGCTTGTCGGCCTTGATGATCTGTGCATAGTGCGGCTCACCGATACCCATCGGCATGTCGTATAGCAACTGCATCTTGTCGCCGGGTTCGTTGATATCCAGTAGCTGGAAGTTCTGAGGCAACAGGGGCCCGGTTGTGAAGAATCGGTCGACCGACCACTTGTTTAGCGAAACCAGGTATTTGCCGTCGGGGCTGACGGTATCGCCCTCCGCGGCCGCGATGTGGCCGACGTTGTAATGCACCGAAGTCTTGGCCGCGACTGACCAGTCCGGCTCGTCGTGCAGATCGGAGTACGCACCACCCAGCGTCCAACGGGCGACCTGCGTATCCAGGAACAACGAGGTGTAGGCATAACCCTTGTCGTCGAACTGAGTATGCAAGGGGCCAAGCCCCACTTCCACCTGCGCCTCCACGATCGCGTCAAAGTCCAGCACCGGCACGCCGTATTGATCGGGCGTCCAGTTCTTGTCGGCAATCGCTTGTTCTATCTTCGCCATGCTGTAGATGGTGACGTGCGGGTCCAGCTTGCCGGAGACCACGATGTATTCGCCCTTGGGCGCGACGTCCACGCCGTGGGGGCTCTTGGGCTCGGGGGCGAAGAACAGGATGCCCTCTTCGATGCTGGTTTTAAGCGAGATCACCGGGAAGCCCTTGACCTTTGTAAATTTACCCGCCTCGAAGACCTTGGCCGCCTTCTCGAGATTGATGATGTGCAGGTAGTCGGCGTCGCGCTGGGAGGCGCCGGCCTCGAACGGGGCGTTGCCGTCTTCGATCCCGCCGGTCGCTAGTTCGGTGTTGAACGAATTGCCGAAGACCCAACCGTCGCT
>JAJDCT010000290.1 GCA_029260695.1 Phycisphaeraceae bacterium | reverse complement strand
TGGCTTTACAATCTGGGTTGGCTTGCGCTCTTGTGGGTCGGCCTGGCATTACTGATCCTGTTATGCGACCGACTTGCGTCGCTTTCGATACCCCTACCCGGTGCCTGGGTCTACGGAGCGTTCGGTGGCGTGCTGTTCGTGCTTGCGCCGATCCTGGCCTGGTCACGTCGGCCAAACGACGAGGCCGCCGCGTCGATGATGGACGATCGGCTTGGCCTTAAAGACAGCCTCGGTACCGCGCTCTTCGCAGAGGAGCTTAAGGGCGACCCATTCGCCAAGCAGGTGCTCGACGACGCCGACCGACTTGCGTCGAAGACCCGCATCGAGGAGGCGTTTGCGATCCGATTGGGCAAGGGTTGGGGCTATGCGATGCCCGCAGCCGCCATCTTTGCACTGCTCATGGCGTTCCTGCCCGGCGGGGTCGACCTGCTTGGGCTCGAAAAGAAAAAAACCGAAGAGCAGCAACAGCAGGCCCAGGCCGAACAGGTCCAGCGTCAGGTGTTGCAGGCCAATGCATTGTTGAAGGAAGTCCAGACCGAAGAGTCTGAGTTGGTCGAGGCCGACCCCGACGACGTGTTCAAGGAGTTGGCATCCCTGACGGACCGCGACCTGGCGAACCCCGACTTCAAGCGTGAAACAGTCTCAAAGCTGGCCGACGTTCAGGACAAGCTCGCCGCAGCCGAGAAATCCAAGCAGCAGCAGATCAAAACCGCCAAGAACCAGATGAGTCGGCTAAACCCAGGCGAGCGCGGCCCCGCCGACCGGTTTGCCGACGCCATGCGCCGCGGCGACTTTGAAGCGGCGAAGAAAGAACTCCAACGCCTGGCCGACAGCCTCGAAAGCATGCCCGACTCCGAGAAGAAACTGCTCCAACAGCAGCTGCAAAACATGTCCGACCAGATCCAGGAGATGGCGGATCAGCAGGAACAATTCCAACAGCAGGCTGAACAGAATATCCAGCAACAGCTCCAGCAGGCCGGCCTGAGCCAGCAGCAGATCCAGCAGTTGCAACAACAAGGCTACAACCAGCAAGCCGTGCAGCAGGCTGTCCAACAGTCGCTGCAGCAGCAAGGTATGAGTCAGCAACAAGCCCAACAACAGGCGCAGCAGACCGCCCAACAGGTCCAGCAGCAGCAACAGCAATCACAAAACGCAAACCAGTCCATGCAGCAGAACCAAGGCCTAAGCTCATCGTTCGGGCAGATGGCCCAGTCGCTGGGTCCGCAAGGTCAACAACAACAGGGGCAACAGAACCAGCAGGGGCAACAGCAAAGCCAGCAAGGCCAACAAGGGCAGCAGAATCAGCAAGGCCAACAGCAGGGTCAACAACAGAGCCAGTTCTCACAAGGCGCCTTCCAGAGCCAACAGCAACTCAACCAGATGTCGCAGATGCAGCAGCAACTCAATCAGATGCAAAGCGCTCAGCAACAGTTGCAGCAGGCCATGCAGGGGATGAACCAACCCGGTCAGAATCAAGGCCAGGGCGGTCAACCCGGCCAGGGCGGTGGCGGTCAAGGCGGCAAGGAAGCCGGCGACGGCATCGACAACAACCCCTTAGGCCAGGAGTATCAGACCGGGCCCTACGCCACCTACACCGAGAGCGACATCCAGCAAGGCCAGGGCAGGGTCATCGCCAGTTGGCAGGAAAACGGTGAGATGTCGTCAGGCGAGGCGACCGTTGAGTTCGACAAAGCCATCACCGACGCACGCACCGACGCCGAGCACGCCGTCACCGAAGACCGCGTCCCCCGGCGATACCACGACACGATTAAGGACTACTTCCAACAACTGCCCGACTCCCCCGACCAGGTCCGCAAAGCACCGGCCGCACCGAGGTGAAGTAGGGTCTGGGGTTCGGGGTCTAGGGTCTGGGCCGATGCCAAACCGGCCATGATGTTATTGCCCACCTGTTGTTATGCTTTCAATTATTTCCTAGCCACCGTGATTCCGACCAGGCCCTAGACCCCAGACCTTAGCCGCTACCCCCTTGATAAATCATTTCGATCATCCCGTGTACCTCTGGCTGCTGCTCCTCGCGGGCCCGATCATCTTGCTTGGGCTGCGCAGCCTGGCGGCTTTGGAGCCGACGCGGCGGTGGACAGCGATCGGGCTTCGGCTCGTGGTGTTGACAGTGCTGGTGCTGATGCTCGCCGGTCTGCAGGCCGTGCAGATTCACAGCGACCTGACCGTGATCGCGGTCGTGGATCAGTCCGAGTCGGTCCGCCGCTTCGCCAAGCCTCCAAAGCCTAAACCCGGCGAAGCGGAAACGAGCGACACCCAGGAATATCATCAATGGGCTCGTTCGTTCCTTAAGAAATCCTCATCCGGTCGGCGCGGTGGCGACAAACTCGGGCTCGTGACGTACGACGGCCGATCGTCTGTCCGTACGCTCCCCAACGAGGCGGCCCAACTCGACTCCGGGACGATCGACAAATTAACCGAAGGCACGGATACCGCCAGCGCGATCCGCGCGGCGATGGCCTTGTTCCCCCCCGACTCCGGGCAGAGGCTGGTCCTGGTCACTGACGGCAACGATACCACCGGCGACCTGGAGGCTGCGGCGCATGAGTTTGCCGCGGCCGGGGTTCCGATCGATGTGCTGCCAGCGCCCTACCGGGTCAAAGACGAGGTCTTGATCGAACGGCTGTACGCACCCAGCGAAGCGCGCGAAGGACAGACCGTCCCTCTGCGTGTCGTACTGCGTGCCACCAAGCCCGCCGCCGGGCTGATCCAGTTGCTCCACGACGACCAGCCGATCGACTTAAACGGCGATGCCCCAGGCCGAGGCGCCCCGGTCGCCAGAGCCGATTGGACACTCGAAGAACGCAATGTGCCCACCTCTGACTCTACTAACCAAGACGCCGCCGACCAGGATACGCAGGGCGCTGATGCGCTGGGCAGGTACGTCACCGTCCGTGAAGTCGATATCCCCCTTGGGTTCACCGGCATCAATAAGTTCACAGCCGTGTTCGAGCCTGTTAAGGGCTCCGACTCCATGCAGGTCAACAACAAGGCCCAAGCCTTCACACTCGTCTCCGGCAAGGGCCGGGTCCTCTTTGTCGACAACATCGGTGGGGCAAGCGGCGGCATCCTCCCCCGCGCGTTATCGAGTAGAGGCATCGAGTTGGACGTCGTCCCGCCGCAGGGCGTCCCCACCAGCATCGGGCGGATGCAGCGATACGACGCGATCATCCTTCAGAACGTCCCCTACGACGCCATCACCCCCTCCCAGCAAAAGATGCTCGTCAAATACGTCCATGACTTAGGCGGAGGCCTTGTCATGCTCGGCGGGCCCGACAGCTTCGGCGCAGGCGGCTGGACCAACTCAGACCTCGACCGCTACATCCTCCCCGTTAGTTGCCAGATCCCTTCGCAGACTATCCTCCCGTCCGGCGCGCTGGTCCTGGTGATCGACCGTTCCGGTTCGATGGGGGCGTCGGTCGGCGGGTCGAACAGAAATCAGCAGGAACTCGCCAACGAGGCCGCCGTGCTCGCGCTCAATACCCTTTACCCTCAGGACCTCGTCGGCGTGGTTGCGTTCGATGGCGATGCCAAGTCGATCGTCAAAATTCAGATGAACTCCGACCCCCCCGCGGTCGCCAAAATGGTCCACAGCCTCCAGCCCGGTGGCGGCACGAACATCTATTCAGGCCTGGATATGGCCTACCGAGAGCTGGCACCCCTGACCGTGCAGGACGCCGCCGTCAAGCACATCATCCTCCTGACCGACGGCAACAGCGGCGAGCCAGCCCCCGGCGCCTACATCAAGCTCGCCAGCCAGATGCGCAAGAACGGCATCTCTCTGTCGACCATCGGTGTCGGCGACGGGCACAACCAGCAACTGCTCAACCAACTCGCCAGCATGGCTTCGGGCAATTACCACCCCATCACCAACCCCTCCAACCTCCCGCAGGTCTTCATCAAAGAAGCCAAGACCATCCGTAAGAACCTCGTCAAGGAGACCCCGTTCGTCCCGACGGTGTTGCCCACAGGCTCGCCGATCATGTCGAATCTCTCGGGCGTCCCCCAACTCATGGGCTTCGTGCTCACCGGAGAAAAGCGTGACCCCCGTGTGGTCATGCCGATGGTTGGCCCGGAAGGCGAACCCGTCTTCGCCCATTGGCAGGTCGGGTTAGGACGAAGCGCCGCTTTCACCTCCGACGCCACCAACCGCTGGGCCACCCAGTGGCTCTCGTGGGGTGGTTACCCCGACTTCTGGGCGCGCACCATCCGCAGCACCGCACGCCCAAGCGCCTCCCGTGACGCCGACATGATCGTCTCGATCCGTGACGGCCGTGTCAACGTCCAACTCGACGCCACGGCCGACTCTGCCACGTCCGCCGGTGGCGGCAGGGCCCGAGGAAGCCGGGGGCGTGCCGGGTCATTCGGCAACTTCCTGGACATCCGTGGCAGCATCCTCAAACCCGACGGCAGCACCGAATCCATCACACTCGAACAGATCGGCCCCGGCCAGTACCGCGCCGACGCACTGGCCGACCAGACCGGCAACTACGTCGTCAGCCTCTTCATCGACTCCCCCGACGGCACGCGGCGCACCGTCTTTGGTGGCGCGGGCAAGCCACCGGGCCAGGAGCTGCGGCGATTTAAATCCAATACCGCTCTGCTTGAAAGGATCGCGCAGATCACCAATGGCCGCATCCTCGACCCGCTCTCGCCCAACCCCGCCGGGCTCTTCGACCGCACGCAATCGTTCGAGTCCCGCTCGGTTCGACCGCTGTGGCGAACGTTGGTTGTCTGGCTCCTGATCGTGTTTATGCTGGATGTGGCATGTAGACGTATCGCCTGGGACGCCGCAGCGATCTGGGCCTGGTGCCGCGACCGCGTCGGGATGCTGCTCGGGTCGCTGCGCCCCCGTGAGGTCGAAGCCCAAGCCACGCTCGCCGAGCTAAAATCTCGCCTCAAGCAAAACGAACAAGCCTCGGCCAACGCCGGGCATCCCAGTGCGTCAGACCCCTTGGCCCCGGCCCCGTCCAAGAAACGAAAGTTTGAAGCCAGCAAAGATTTTCAAGCCCAGGACGACTTCACTCAGGCCGTCGGCGGTGCGGATGTAAACGACACGGCTACCAACGCCACAACTAGAAATCCAGGCGGCGACGCCACCAATGACGACGGCCCGACCACCAGCCGACTGCTCGCAGCCAAACGACGCGCCCGTGAAAACCGGGGCGGCAACGATTGATCTATCCGTGTCGAATACCGACGCGCAACTGTGTAAGGAGATGTGAACATGACCGCTAATATCAACGACGAACATCAAGTCCTGGAACAGGCCGATGCTTTCAGGAAAGACTACCAGGCCGTCCGTGAACAGATCGGTCACTGGATCGTTGGGCACGAAGACATCATCGACGGCGTGCTCACCTGCCTGTTCGTCGGCGGACACGCACTGCTCGAAGGCGTCCCCGGCCTGGGCAAAACGCTCCTGATCCGCAGTCTAAGCCAGGCCCTCTCGCTTGACTTCAGCCGTATCCAGTTCACCCCCGACCTGATGCCCGCCGACATCACCGGCACGACCATCGTCGTCGAGGCCCGAAACGAGGACGGCACCACCTCGCGCGTCTTCAAGTTCCAGCGGGGCCCGATCTTCGCCCAGATCATCCTCGCCGACGAGGTCAACCGCGCCACACCCAAGACACAGTCCGCGATGCTCGAAGCGATGCAGGAAAAATCCGTCACCGTCGCCGGCGAGACCTACGTGCTGGAGAAACCCTTCTTTGTGATGGCGACCCAGAACCCCATCGAGCAGGAAGGCACCTACCCGCTGCCC
>JAJDCT010000289.1 GCA_029260695.1 Phycisphaeraceae bacterium | reverse complement strand
CCTCGGACCTGCGCCATGATCGACCACTGCTCGTTCTCGGTCATCACGTCGTCCGAGAGGTTCAGCACCTTGTTGATCGAAACGACCCACGGCTCACTCCCCGACCCGCGCCCCGCCAGCGCCTCACTGGCCAGAAGGCTCTGCGACATCGCCTCGGTCATCGCCTCGAAGTCGCCGAGGTCCAGCCGTGTACTCTGACCCTCTGTCCCGGCAGCGCAGCCCGCCAGCATGGTCAACAATGACAGCATCAACACCACGCCTCTCCCCCTCAGCGCTCGGCTTGGCCGGGGGATTACGACGGGGACAGGTCCAGGGACAGGCCCGCAGATGCGGCCGGGGCTGGGCACCATGCCGCACGGGGTCAATCCACCGGCCAAGCCGGGGGCTAGGGGTAGAGATAGTTTCACGGGGGCACTCCCGTCAATCATCGGTCGAGTGCTTGGCGTCGTACCGATCGGAGAACACAATCTCGTTGCTGGCGAAGTGGACCAGTTGAACCTCCATGTAGTACTGATTCGTCTCACCGCGTCCGATCCGGTAGAAATCGCCATTCAGTGCGTAGGTTGTCCCGGGATCGTAGTCCGGTGGGTCGGCAAGCACCTGCTCAGACGCCACGCCTTCCCGCGCCGCCAGGTCCTGCATCCGGGCCCGGCGTTCGACGAAACGCAGTGTCCCCCGCGCGACCCCGCTGTTGATCAGGTTGTTGCGCAGCCGGGCGGTGACCAGCTCGAACTCGGTTGAGCTGACGATCCCCGTCTTGTTGTTGATGTCCCCGAGGATCACGGTGACCCGTCCGGCGTCGTCGCGGATGCGTGGCAGCACGACCAGGTCCTGCACGATCCGCCTGGACGCCTGGTCGCTGAACTCAACCAGCGATGTCGGCAGCACCTTCGCCGAATCAAGCTCCGCTTCGGTCGTGGCGGAGATGTCGATACGCCCGCCTGAGTTGCCGCGGTCGCTGACGCATCCGTTGAGTACCCCGGCGCAGCCCACCACACCCGTGAGGAACCCAGCTAAGTAAAGTCGCTTCATGTCCATCGGTTGATACCTCCGTCTTGCGGTTGGATGCGGTTGTGTAGACGCTTCAAAAATTTAGACGTCCCGGGTCCGCCAAAGTTCCCACCGACATGTCGCGCCGGCGGTGGCATTGTAGGCGTATCCGGCCGGGTGTTTGGCCCGAGGTGCCCACCCGTGGATCGTCGAGCCCGCCGTCATGCCGACCCTCTTGCCCGGCTGACCCGGATTTATAGGCGCCGAGGCACTGATGCCGTCAGAGCCTATGACTGTTGTTTTTCCGCAACAACCGGCCCCAATCGGCCTGGGGCGGGCGGCGGGCCTATAATTGTAAGACCATGATATAGATTAAATTATAAATACAGGAAGTCCTTAATCGGTGGTGGCATGTCGGTTGCCATAGCAGGGTGTCGCTCGGAGGGAACGGTGCCGGCCGTTTTTGTTGGTCGGGATCACGCCGCCTTACGAGGGAAAGAGAGTCGAACGCCAGGTGGGTTGAGGGACCCGCCGGGTGTGGCAAGAGGCAGGTCGCCCGGAGCCGGAAAGAGAGAGGCAACATGTTTGGATTCAGGGCCATATTGATGGGTTCGATTGCGCTTGGCGGGATGGCTATGACCGCGTCCGCTGCCGATGGGCAGGTGACCGTGGTGGGCCGTGCTGCGCCGGGCCTGGTCGTGCCGATGCACCGCGCACCGTCCAGCCACAAGCTGATCCAGGTCAGCACCATGAACCGGCACATGGTCGGCGTCATGGTTCAGAAGGACCCCGTTCACCCCGAACTCGTTCAGCTACAGATGGGCAACATCCCCATCCACGTCGACCCCGACCAGTTCCACGGCCGACGCACCGGCGGGATCGATGACGGCCACATGATCATGCGTGCCCAGCGTGCGTACAAGGCCATGAACGCCCAGGATCACGCCTACGTCATCCGCCGCGGCTCGCTTACACCGATGCTCGAACGGGCCATGATCACGCCCCGTGCGATCCTGATCCGCCCGGACTACATGCAACGCCGTGATGGTCAACAGCCCATGACGCCTGTCCCCGCACCCAAGACACCCAAAGTCAAACGCGGCCCCGTCGCCTCGGCTATGTAAACCAGCAACGCCCGGCTACGAGCCCGGCCAGACCGTCCAATTTACCCCTGATCGAGTGCGGCCCAGTGCAACCTCTGCCTGGGTCGTGCTTTTTTTTGCAAAAGGGATCGCGCCAAGTCTTTGACGCACTTCTATCCAATAGCCGGTATAACACCCCGTGATGACAGACACACGAAAACGTAACGCGATGCTCGCACTGCTGCTGCTTGTCCCCGCCCCGAGCATCGGGATTTACATCGCGGTGTACGGCTCGCCGGGTACCGTCTTCGCCAAAGGGTTCTTTACGCTGTGCAAGGTCTGGCTGCTCGTCTTGCCATTGGTCTGGCATTTGCGAGTGGATAAGCAGCCCATCAGCCTCCCACGCCCCAACCGTAAAGGTATGGCCGCTGCCGCCGTGACAGGGACCGTCATCTTCCTGGCGATCGGCGCGGGCTACTTCCTCTTCGGCCACTGGATCGACCCCACGCTGGTCAGCGACAAAGCCGCCGAGGTCGGACTCAGCTCGCCGATGATCTATCTCTTGGGCGCAGTCTACTGGTGTACGATCAACTCGCTCCTGGAAGAGTATGTCTGGCGGTGGTTCGTCTTCACACGCTGTGAAACCCTGATGCCTAAGGCCCTCGCGGTCATCGCCTCGGGTGTGTTTTTCACCCTCCACCACATCATCGCACTGACCGCCTACTTCGACTGGCGCATCACCGTCCTCGGCTCAGTCGGCGTCTTCATCGGGGGGGCGACCTGGTCCTGGATCTACCTGACGTACCGAAACATCTACGCCGCCTACCTCAGCCACGTCTTCGCCGATGTCGTTATCTTCTGGATCGGGTACAAACTGATCTTCGGTGGGTAGAGAAGAAAAACCGCGAAGGCACGAAGAGCGCGAAGCAAGACGAAGAAGAAGGGCCCACAGATTGACACAGATTTTTCAGATGATCGACTTAAGGGCCTTCATAATCTGTGTTAATCTGCGAAAATCTGTGGGCAAGACTCTGGATCGACTTCGCGCTCTTCGTGCCTTCGCGGTTCAGCCCGTTTCCCAGGAGACTAGGCATGGAAGTTGAAGTGATCGCGGATGAAGCCTGCCTGTGCGGCGAGGGCCCGATCTGGCACGCCGAGGAACAACGGCTTTACTGGCAGGACAGCTCCACCGGTCGGCTGTTCCGTTTCGACCCGGCGGCGCATAAGCACGAGCAGGTCCTCAAGACCGATTACATCGGCGCCACCACCGTCCAGGCCGACGGGTCGCTGCTGGTGTTCGGACGTGGCTGCGGCGTCTGGCGGTTCCACGAAGGCCAACTCACCACCGTCCGCGAACCGATGCCCGGCGAGTCCCGGTTCAACGACGTCGCCGCCGACCCCATGGGCCGGGTCTTTGCCGGCTCCATGCCCATCGACGATCCTGATGCACCCGGCAAACACAATCGGCTTGGCCGACTGTACCTCTTCGACACCGACCTGACCTGCCGGGTCGTCGAAGAAAACCTTGGCTGCGCCAACGGCATCGGGTTCAGCCTCGACCGCAAAACCATGTACTACGTCGACTCCCCCGCATACCAGATCTATGCCTACGGCTACGACATCAACTCAGGCGACATCTCAGCCCGACGCACCCTCGCCCCGGTCGATGCGCCGCTCATCCCCGACGGTCTGACCGTCGACGAAAACGGCTGTGTCTGGCTCGCGTGCTGGGAAGGCGGATGCGTCAAGCAATACGCACCCGATGGCGCACTAATGCAAACCATCAATCTGCCTACCCCCTTAACCACCAGCGTCATGTTCGGCGGCAAAGACCTGGATGAACTCTACGTCACCTCCGCCGGGGGCAGCGACAAAGACAGCCGTGGTCCGCACGCCGGCGCACTGTTCCGCATCCGCCCCGGCGTCAGAGGCCGACCCGAGAACCTTTCACGCCTGGGCTTAACATAGGCGCCAAGTACCAGTGCGATGCACTCACAGCGCGCACAATTCGGGCAGATCAACGGTCGGTGTAGCACACCGGTTTGCCGTTTAGCGGGCGATCGCAGATCGCCGTGTAACTTGCCGTGCTAACCTTGCCGTGCGCCGTCCGCAAAGCATCTACCCACACGTGGTTCTCATGACCCGATACCAAACGGCACCACCTCAACAGCCCGACGTCACGTGACCCCGTACTCGGACATCCGCATCACCGTAGGCTTCACCAGGGCATCGAAGTCCGCGTAGGACATCCGGATCAACTCGGTGTGTGTCCCCGCGTTGAAGCAGATCTTTTCGTCCTCGGCCAACGCCGCATCAACGATCACCGGGATGTCGTAGAGATTGCCAAACGGCGGCATCGCGCCCAACTCGCAGCCGGGGAACAACCCGACGAAGTCCTTCTCCCGTGCCAGCTCGATCTGACCCGCCCCGGACGCCTCGGCAAGCAGGCCGAACCGCACCTTCGCCGGCGCCGGCATCACGATCATGACCAGCTCGCCGTCGAGTCTGACCATGACGGTCTTGGCCATCTCCTGGCCCGGCACATGCGCAGCACGGGCGATCTCCTGGGCCGTGTAGGCCGGGGAATGACTGAGCACGACGTACATGACGTTGTGGCTGTCCAGATACTCTCGTAGTCGTTTGACGGGCATAGCGGTCTCCTTCCCACGGGGGTGTGAGGAATAACGCGCCCTAGACACACGCATCCCGAGAAAGGAACTACACCCTGCACGCACCTCAAACGGGAAACGTCCGGGCATCAGACTCTGCTTCTATTTTATCACCCGGGTATGACGATTGGAATACTTAAACAGAAAATCGGTGCGAAGTCGTGTGAATTTTTGTCGACTCCTCAGACGTCGGCGTAAAAAACTCAACACAACTCGCACATGAAGGCGGGGGTAACCAACGGCTTCACCGAACCGCCAGGGCCCGCAGCTTCCGGATCACCCGTTGCTCTTGCGGGTCGGTCATCCGGTCGGCCAACTCATCGAATGGAGTCCAGGCCGCGTCGTGCGTCTCATCATTGCGTGTGATCTGGGTCGATTGGGCACGCAGCAGGAACCGCACATCAAAATGCTCGTGGGCCGGCTCGGTATTGCGTGCGGGGATCGGGTGGATGTCCAAGTCAAACACGCCCGCCGAAGCCCGGCTCACCTCCCCGATGCCGACCTCCTCGTGAACCTCCCGGCAGGCCGCGGCAAACAAGTCCACATCCTCCGGGTCCACATGCCCCCCCGGCTGCAGCCAACGGTTCAGCTTGCGGTGCAGGATCAGCAGCACCGACCCGCCGTCCGGCGAGAGGATGAACCCGCTAGCAGTGAAGTGCCCCGGCAGAAAGTGGTTGCGCGAAAACGGATCGTCCGCCATGCTTATCAGCTTCAGCATCCGCCCCCGGTAGACCGCCTCCTTGTCACACGCCGGCGTGTGTTGATCCAGCAGCGCACTCAGTACCCCGGCACGGTTATTCAATGGATGAGGGTCTGTGTCACGCATCGGGTGTTCGGCAATCCATACTGGGCCGCAAATCAACGCGAATGGAAAAGCCTATCTAAGAAATCATCTCATCAGCGTTCATCTGCGTTTATTCGTGGCTACATCTTCTGCTTCTTAACGCTCTTCCCGCCGTGGCGGTTTCCCCGAAGCCCGGGGGAACCGGGGGTCACTCCCCGATTTTCTCAGCTAGAAACTTCTCGACCTGATCGATATTGATCCGCTCTTGCGCTTGGCTGTCCCGGTCGCGGACGGTGACGGTCTGGTCGGCCAGTGTGTCGCCATCAATTGTGAAGCAGTAGGGCGTCCCCGCCTCGTCCATCCGGGCGTAACGCTTCCCGATGCTCTGCTTGGCGTCGAGTTGGCAGGCGAACTTCTCACGCAGACCCATGTAAAGCTTCTGCGCGACCTGCGGCATCCCGTCCTTATTCACCAGCGGAAAAATCCCCGCCTTGATCGGCGCGAACTTCGGCTTGAACTTCATATACACCTTGCTCGGCCGAGATTCGTCCGGCGTATACGCCTCGGTCAACAACACCAACACCCCCCGCGTCAGCCCACTGGCCGGCTCAATCACGTTCGGGATGTACTTGCTCTGCGCATTGATCTCGTCCTTGCTCAGCCCGTCCTTCTGCCCCTGGACCTGACGCTCCTGATCGAAGTATTCCAGCTTCTGCTTGGAGTGCGTCTGGTGCTGGGTCAGGTCGTAGCACCCCCGATGCGCAACCCCCTCCAACTCCCCAAACCCAGGCGCGGTGAACGGGTACTTGTATTCGATATCCACACACATCTTCGAGTAGTGCGCCAATTCATCGTCATCGTGGTCACGGAACCGCAGGTTCGAATTGCTGACCCCAAGCGACTCCCACCACCGCATCCGCTCGTGCTTCCAGAAGTCGTACCACTTCGGCGAATCGTCCGGCGCACAGAACCACTCCATCTCCATCTGCTCAAACTCACGCGACCGGAAGATGAAGTTCCTCGGCGTCACCTCATTACGAAACGATTTCCCAACCTGCGCAATCCCAAACGGCATCTTCACCCGCATCGTGTCCACGACGTTCTTGTAGTTAAGGAAGATGCCCTGGGCGGTCTCCGGCCGGAGATACGCCTTGGAACTGGCGTCACGAATTGCGCCGACGAATGTTTCAAACATCAGGTTGAATTCACGGGGTTCGGTCAGGGTGCCGGGTTTAGATGCATGCTGGCCGAAAACTATAACCCGTTCCTCATCGGATACATCTAAATATGACAGCGGCATGTCTTCATAAAACTTTGCACCATCAATGAATTTCTTCAGAGCTTTGGAGAGTTCACTGCGCAATTGATCGGGCAATTTTTCTGTCTTATCAAAGTGGGACCATGCCGCATCGGCCTCTTCCCTGGACCCGAGCACTATTGCTACAAGCACATCTTTGCCATCAGTTCCCGCTGCTCTTCGCACCCAAACATGATCGGCGCGATAGCGTTTTTTGGTTTCCGTATCATCTACCATTGGGTCGTTGAACCCACCGACGTGCCCGGACGCTTCCCACACCTTCGGGTTCTGAATAATCGACGAGTCCAGCCCGACGATGGAGACCGGTTCGCCATCCGGCCCGATCGGTGGGCACTCGACGGTTTGTTTCCACCAGTGGTCGCGGATGTTGTTTTTCAGTGCGGTGCCCAGCGGGCCGTAGTCCCAGAAGCCGTTGATCCCGCCGTAGATCTCGGATGCCGGGTAGACGAACCCGCGTCGCTTGCACAGTGCGACGATGGCTTCCATGGATTTGCTTGCGGGGTCGATATCGGGCATGGCGGTCGGTTCCTATCGTCAATAAACTTCGCGTACGGTCGGCGGTCAGGCCCGCCTTAACTGATGGGGCCAGGGCTAAAGCGGGTAAAGATACCCCGAGCCTGGGGCGGTAACCCGGTGCTGTGAGCCGCAGATCGTAGCAATTTAAAGCAGATTCGGCAGGGTCAGGCGTTCTGGAGGGGGAATAGCGGGGCCACATCCGCCACCGAATCCCGCAGTTGGCTCAGTTCTGACTCACTGAGCGGCTCCAGTTGATCCGCGAAGCCGAGCGTCATCTTGAACAAACCAGGGTCGCCCGGCGGCAGGGCGGCGGCGACGCCGG
>JAJDCT010000288.1 GCA_029260695.1 Phycisphaeraceae bacterium | reverse complement strand
CGTCCGGCTGGATTCCATCGGCGACTGGTTCGCCGCCGGTGCCGTAGCCCTTGGGGTGGGGACCAGCCTGATCCGCACCGATCTGGTGGACGCTCAGGACTGGGACGCCCTCACAGAACACACCCGCGCCTTTGTTTCGGTGGCCGATGCCGCCCGGGGATTGACCGGTGGGGCACAGCGATAATTCAGCCCACAGGCGGGTTTGTCCGATAATGATCTGCGTCCAGGCGCAGCAGGTTTGCCCGGTGCGGGCAGTGCAGCGCTGACACTCAGACACCCGTGCTCGGCCTATGCGGCCAGCATTGACGGAGATATCACCATGCTCAAAAAGACACTGCTGCTTATGTTGACCGCCGCTTTCCTGGTAGCGATTTCAGGCTGCAATACGGTCCACGGTGTCGGCCAGGATCTGGAAGCCGCCGGTGAGGGGATCCAGGACGCATCGGAGTAATACGGATTCCGCTTGATTCATGGGTGGCAGTTTTTCCCCCCAGCCCTCGGCTTTGCCGGGGGATTGGCCATGATGATGGGCACGAGTTTTAAGCGTGATCCGTATAACAGATCCAGCGACGTGATGCCGTGCTTAAGCTGGCAGTGAGATGGTGAAGTCCGTTCCTCGGCCGGGGTCGGCATGGACGCTCAGGTGCCCGCCGTGTTCTTCGATAATCCGTCGGGAGGTCGGCAGACCCAGGCCCGTCCCCCCGCGCTTGGTTGAGAAGTAAGGCTGAAACACCTTCGCCGCGACCTCTTGGGTCATGCCCGGCCCGGTGTCGGTGACGTGGATGTGCAACTCGTCCCCGCCGAGTGATCGGCCACGCTCGGTCCGAACAATCAACTCGTCGGCCCCACCGTGGGCCTGGTCACGCTCGCGGGCCTGGGTCATGGCCTGGACCGCATTGATCAGCAGATTCAAGAGCGCCTGCTTGAGTAACGACGCATCCGCTGAAACCGTCGAAGGATCGGCCGAGAGTTGGGTCCGTAGGTTGACCCCGGCCTCACGGGCCTGAGGCTCGAAAAAGTCGATCAACTCCCCGACCATCGCGTGCACATCGGTTGTCTTGGGGTCCAATTCGACCCGCCCGGCGAACCTCAGGAAGTCCTCAAGGATATCGCGCAGCCGGTGGGTCTCCCGGCTTAACGATTCGAGGCGACGCTGCACACGCCCCAATCCCTCATGGTGCGAGTCGCTAAGCCCGGCATCCTCAGACAGGCCGTGGACGTCCTCCTGGAGGAGCTGGACGTTCAGGCCCACGGTCGAGAGGGGGTTCTTGATTTCGTGGGCGAGCCCGCCGGTAAGCGTGCCCAACTCGGCCAACCGCTCCGCCGCCCGGGCGCGCTGTTCGAGTTGGCGGACCCGGCGCTCGGTCCTTCGGCCCCAAACCGCCGCGACGGGGATCGACGCCAGCACACCGATACCCAAGCCTAAGAACAGGAATGACCACATCGGTGACGAAGATAGTCCCGTCGCGCCCCCGTGTCATCTGCAGGGCAGCCCCCTCGGCTGCCCGGACGCTGGTTTGGTTGCCAGTACAGTGCCCCACGGCCGATCGACCCAATCCACCACCCACAATCTGTATTTGTGCTAGTGGGCCGCTTGATGCGCCTTGGCTTCGTCGGGGACCAAAGCCCGCTCGACGGTCCTGGCCTGCCAGCCCTTGTCACCCTCAATCAGATCGTAATCAACGTCCTCACCGTCCTTCAACGAACGGAACCCGTCGCCCTGGATCTGGCTGTAGTGCACAAAAACGTCCTGGCCTTGGGGCCCGGTGATAAAACCATAACCCTTCTTAGGGTCGAACCATTTAACTTGACCATGTGTCGTCGGCATTGTCTATCTCCTCAAAGAGAACGAGGAACTGCAGAAACAGAAGTGATACATCTTCACAAAAAAGCAAAAAAGAACGTGTTACATATCCCGGGTGAATCCTCACCCAATGCCTTAAGAAGAAGAGATGAACCGAATCGTCCGCCCAATTATCCAAACCGTCTGAACATTCTGTCGTTGGTCACCTATGTCCAACGCCTACACCTACGAACCATCGGTTGGCATGATTTTGAGGGGAAGCCGCCCGACGATACCTACCTAACTTAACAACTTTACGCCCGTGCGCAAAGTCCAATCCGGGTGTCGGGGCGATTTTACCCCGACACACCATGTCCGATATTAAGCTAAATGGAGCCTAGACGGAAGCACTTTCTTCTTTTTCGGCACCTTCTTCTTCGCTCGTCGCCGCCCGGACGGACAGCTTCACCCGGCCCTGGTCGTCGATCAGAAGCACCTTGACCCGGACCTGGTCCCCGATCTTGACGACGTCAGAGACCTTCTCGACGTAGCCGTCCTTGAGCTCGGAGATGTGGCACAGGCCGTCCTGCCCAGGGATAACCTCGATGAATGCGCCGAAGTCTTTGATAGTTGAGACTTTACCGTTGTAGATCTGGCCGACCTTGACCTCGGCACCGATCTTCTCGATCTCTTCGATGGCCCGCTCGGCCTTGCCGCCGCCGACCGCCGAGACGTAGATCGTGCCGTCTTCTTCGATCTCGATCTTGGCGCCGGTGTCGGCTTCCAAGGCCCGGATCATCTTCCCGCCCGGGCCGATCAGCTTGCCGATCTTGTCCGGGTGGATCTTCGTGGTCAGCATCCGCGGGGCCCACTTGCTCAGCTCCTTGCGGTGCGAGGGGATGGCTTCCTTGATCTTATCGATGATCTGCAGACGGTTAGTCTTGGCAAGCTCAAGGGTCTTGCGGATCTGGCCCATGTTCAGGCCACGGATTTTAAGGTCAAGCTGGATCGCGGTGATCCCGTTAGGCGAGCCGGTGACCTTGAAGTCCATGTCACCGAAGTGGTCTTCCTCGCCCTGGATGTCGGTGAGGAAGACGTCTTCCTGCCCGGGTTCGTCGCCCTGGATCATGCCGATGCTGATCCCCGCGACCGGGGCCTTGATCGGCACGCCGGCGTCGAGCAGGGCCAGTGTCCCGCCGCACGCCGAGGCCATCGACGACGAGCCGTTGGATTCCATGATGTCGCTGACCAGACGGATGGTGTAGGGGAAGTCGCTGACCTCGGGCATGACCGGAGCCAGAGCCTTCTCAGCCAGCTTGCCGTGGCCTTGGTCACGCCGGCTGGGGCCCATGATCCGCTTGGCTTCGCCGACCGAGAACGGCGGGAAGTTGTAGTGCAGGTAGAACTTCTCGGAGTATTCTTCACCCAGCCCGTCGACGATCTGCTCGTCCTTGCCCGTGCCCAGCGTGCAGGTCACCAGGGCCTGGGTCTCGCCACGGGTAAACAAGGCCGAGCCGTGAACGCGTGGGAGCAATTGGACTTCGCAATCGATGTTGCGCAGCTCGTCGAACTTCCGGCCATCGGTCCGGCTGCCGCCACGGATAATCACCCGCGTGATGTCCTCTTCCAGGTCGTGGACGGCGGTCTTGGCGAACTTACGGCGCTCGCCTGCGATCTTGTGCTGAGCGTAGCTGGCGTCTTCACCGGGCTCTGGGAATTCGGACTTGAGGAAGTCGCTGATCGCGTTCTTGACCGCGACCTGCCGGTCAAGCTTGTTGCCCGCAGTGGTCTTGGCGGCCTGAAGCGGGCCGGACAGCTTGTCCTTGACCGTCTGGATGATGTCGTCCGGGATC
>JAJDCT010000287.1 GCA_029260695.1 Phycisphaeraceae bacterium | reverse complement strand
TAAGGCGTGTCGCTGGACAACACCCAACTGATCCGACGGTTCAGCCGGGGGGCCTGATACGACTGGCCGGCCGCGAGCATCGCCCAGCAGGCCAGCGCGTGATTGCCTGTTTCATACACCACCTCCTGATAGCGGGGTGTGCCCTTGTCATAACGATTAAGCGACCAGTACATGCTGTCGTGCCGAACGCCTTCATGGGGCAGAACCGCCCTGGCCTTCGCCTCGCTGCGCTGGTGTTCCGCGGTGTACAGTTCATGAGTCGCCGCGCGGATCACGGACCGGATGTCATCAATCGACAACGTCTGCGGATCGAACGGCCCATAGGGGATAGAAGGCTGCTCCCCCTGAACGTCTGATTGCTTCACCACAAACACACGCACGCGGCCCGGGTCTTCCAACAACCCGATCAGGTGCGCCGAATACGCACCAAAGCTACGCATCTTCGGCCTGACATCCGCGGACACCGGCTTATCACCACCGTTGTATCGCTCATACTCTCTGGCGCCAGCGCCGGCCTTTAACAACCTGGCCCGCAGCTGCGCCAACGCACGGTCGTCATATAGTCCGAGGTATCCGTCGTGCATCGCCTTGTAGGTCGACTGCGTCAGGTCCAACCCGGCACGCTGCCGTTTGCGGATCAACGAGCCGATCGCCGATCCGACCTCCCCCAGCGCTTTGCGGTCGCCGGCCTGAATCATCGCGTAAGTCAGGTCGCAGCGGTACTCACGGAAAGCCTTGGCCAACTCTCTGTGGCGATCATTGAGCTTGTCAACATCGCGGCTACGCATCTGCTTGATCTGGTTTTGCAGGGTTTCGATCTGCTTAACAATCGGTTCGGCGCGACGGCGAGCGCTCGGTGTCATGTGTGGCAGCGCCGACCGGCCGGAGTAGGTTTTTTCAAAGGGCGGGACACCCACCGTCACCCGGGTTTGCGACCTTAACCCGCCTAGGCGAGCCTCAATCCGCTTGCCCTCCTCACTCAGCGGGCTCTCGTACCGTGCCTTGGTCTCGGCGGGCATGTCTTGAAACAACTTGCTCAACACCCTGACCGATCCCGCGGGCAACTCAGGCAGCGACCCGCCGGAAGATTCCACCGCCCGAGCGTGCAGCCAGTCGTGAACAATGGGCAGCAGGTGCCAGCGGATATAGGTGTCGCCGTAGACATCGCCCGTGAGCTTGCCGTCCAGCCGACGCAACACCTCGGCCCCATCGCCAGGCTCCAGCGCGCGGACCACACGGTGCGGACGAGTAAACACAGCACGATGCTCGGGCGCCTTGAGGCTGCCAAGTTCCTGGGCCTCGGCGATCAACCGATCAAACGCCGCGTCGACTCGGGCCGTACCTGCATCCGCCGTATCCGTGGCATCCGCCTGCACACACAGCGAAATACAAAGCGCACCGGCCACACACAAGACGACCACACGGCACCACACCGCGCCGATGGGATTGGATTCCATGCCCGACTCCCGGTTAATCCGAAATGAAATTACGCCCCGACCTCCGGGACACAAACACGATCTAAAACCTAATGCCCCCGGCATCTTCGCCCCGGCAGGTATCAGATCTCCTGGATCTCTTTGGACTTCGCCGTGATCAGCTCATCCACCTTCGCCTCATACGTCTTCAGGAGCTTCTGGACCTCATCCTTGGCGTCATCCACGTTGTCTTCACTCAGGTGCAGCGTCTTGTCCTTGCCCGCCTGATCGATGTGCTTATTCGCGTCGCGGCGGGCGTTACGGATCGTAACCTTCGCCTGCTCTCCCATGTGCTTGACCGAGCTGATCAATTGTGTGCGGCGCTCGCCGGACAACGCCGGGAGGTTCAGCCTGACCTGCTTGGCTTCGACCACCGGGTTCAGCCCCAGCCCCGCAGCCTCGATCGCCTTGCCGATATCTTTCGCGCTGGACGCATCAAAAGGCTTGATCAATATCTGCGTCGGCTCGGGGACGGTGATCCGTGCCAGCTGCCGAAGCTCCGTCTGCGCACCGTAGTAATCCACCTTCACAAACTCGACCAATGCCGTGGACGCCCGCCCGGTCCGCACGCCGCGCAGCTCGTTCTTCAGATAGTCCACCGCCTTGTCCATCGCCTCTTCACAAGTCAACTGGTTCTCATCCAGGTCCATAATGCGATCCTCCAATCAACAGCCCACGATCTACCGTCTACAATCCGTTATCCCTCATCCGTAACCCGACCGCACGAAGCTTCAATGCCTCAGACACCGGCCTAATCCACCAGCACCCGCGTGCCGTGAGGCTTACCCGATACGACCTCGGCGATATGGCCGGGCTCTTTCATATTGAACACGATGATCGGGATGCCACGCTTACGGCACATATCAAATGCCGTCAGGTCCATCACCTGAAGATCACGATCGATCGCGTCCTTAAATAACAACGTGTCGAACCGTATGGCGTCGTCGTGTTTCATCGGGTCCTTGTCGTAGATCCCGTCGACCTTCGTCGCCTTGAGAAGCACATCCGCGTTGATCTCTGCCGCTCGCAGCGACGCCGCCGAGTCGGTCGTGAAAAACGGGTTCCCGGTCCCCGCCACAAAGATCACCACCCGCCCCTTCTCAAGGTGCCGACTCGCCCGGCCCCGGATAAACGTCTCCGCCACCGCCGACAGATTGATCGCGCTGAGCACCCGTGCCGGCTGCCCCAGCTTCTCAAGCGTCTCTTTCAATGCCAGGCCGTTGATCACCGTCCCGAGCATCCCCATCTGATCGGCGGTCGCCTGAGCGATGCTGCCCTCACTGGCCAGTGTCGCGCCACGGATGATGTTGCCGCCCCCGACAACCACCGCCAACTCAGTCCCGACTTTCGCCGCCGACGCGATCTCCTTGGCGATCACGTCCAGCTCCGGGCCGTCGATCCCAAACCCACCGGGCTTGCAAAACGCCTCGCCACTGATCTTCAAGAGCACCCGCTTGTACGCCGGCTTGCCCGCTTGGGCCTGCTGCTTACGGTCAGTCGTCTGGGTCATCGTATTTCCCTGATGGGTCGTTTGGTGTCGGGCAGACATCGTACACAACTTGCCCCCGTTTGGCCCGCGCGGGGTGAGCCGCTCCCCTTAGAACAACGGTCTGTTTAGCGGACGATCACACATCGCCAGGCGTGGACCAGCGACCCTGTCCTCGGGCCCAGCCCCGCCCTACTCCTCTTCACCGTCGATCCCAAACCAGTCCAGCCACCGCTCGACCTGTTCATCACCCATCGGCTCGGCCCCGGGCTTCCCCGGCGAAGTCGCGCCCCCACCGCTACCGCCACGCGCCGCACGTGCCAACCGACTCAAAAACTCCTCGCTCGACCAGTCCCGCGCCCTCCGCCGACGTGCCGCCTTACGGATCGTCCGATCACTTGATACCACCGTCAGCCGACGCGGAGAAGTATCCTTCTCGATCAACTCAATAATCACATCATCAGCCGAACGCCCCGGCCCGGAGAAGACCAACTTAACCGCCCCGGCCGCCCCCGGGTCAGGCGAGTGCGGCTTAGGCCTCCCGTCACACACCACCGTCACCCCGCCCCGCGCCCACGGACTCTGAGCCAACAACCCACACAACGACGCCTCACCCAGCCCCGCAAGGGACACAGGCTTCTCCGCGTGTAGGACGTTGTAACAGTCGATGAGTAATGGCATGAGATACCCGGGTCTCGGGCTGACGTTGGGTGCGTTCAGTCAAGTGTAACGAGGATGCCTCCTGTCTTCCCGCGCATACACAGACTTCTTGCACTGAATGGCAAGGCCACCCACAAACAGTAAAAAAAAGACCGACAGGTGATGTGCCTGTCGGTCGTGTATTGGTTTTAGAATGCAAATCGATGAAGGACATCGGTGAGCGGGAATTTATCCCACAGACCTGACACGACGCCTCTCCCATCACCGCGAGAGGCAGATGGCCCCCATCTAGGCGTGCAGCCGCCGATCCACTTTACCCGGTGGTGGGCCCGCATCGCGTTTACGCCGGTCGGCGACCGGGACCTTGAACCTGGCTACCAGCCCCCGCAGCTGCTCGGCCTTGACCGATAGCTGTGACGCCGCCTGCGCCGTCTGGCCCGTCGCCTCGCTGACCTGGCTGGTCACCGCACTCACAGACTGAACGCTCCGGCTGACCTGCTCGCCCGCCGCGGACTGCTGCTCCG
>JAJDCT010000286.1 GCA_029260695.1 Phycisphaeraceae bacterium | reverse complement strand
TCTTCAACGACCGTGCCGGTGAGGTCGGAAGGATGCTGAACGCCAAGGACTTCGACCTGGAAAAAATCTTCGGCCAGGAAGGCGTCCAGATCGTCCACCTCTCCGGGCTCATCGCGGCGATGTCCCCAGCAACAAGTAAGTTCTGCCTGGATGTAGCACGCACCGCGAAGAAGCACGGCACACGCATCTCATTTGATCTGAACCACCGTGCTACTTTCTGGGAAGGGCGTGAAGATGAACTCTCCGAGGTCTTCCGCGAGATCGCAGGTCTCGCAGACATTCTCGTTGGGAATGAAGAAGACTATCAGCTCTGCCTGGGGGTCCAAGGCCCCGACGCCGGCGGCGAGGGCATCGAAGCCAAGATCGAGAGCTTCAAAGAGATGATCGCTCGTGTGAAGAACGACTTCCCCAACGCCGGCATCTACGCAACCACCCTGCGGCAAGTCGTCAATTCCAACCGACACAAGTGGGGCGTAATCGTGTCCGCTGAAGATGATTGGCACGTCATCATGCCCCGTGAGATCGGCGTCGTCGACCGCATCGGCGGGGGTGACGGATTCGCCGCGGGTCTGCTCTACGGCGTCCTCAAACAATGGGAAGCATCCAAGTGCGCCCAATTCGGTTGGGCGAGCGGAGCACTTGCCGCGACCTTGCTCACAGACTACGCGCAACCCGCCGACGAGGAGCAGGTCTGGAACATCTGGGGAGGCAACGCAAGGGTCAATCGCTAGAGTAAAGACTTCGAGCCATGTCATGATTGAGAATCTACACCTCGGCTCGGAGGACCTCGTCATCACTCAAGATGATCTCGAAGCCTATCTTGATAGACTGATCTTGCGCGTCATGCCCGGGGTGTCACGGGTACTGATTGTCCCGCCCGATATCACAAGGCTTAACTCCCGTGCCGGCGAGATCACCTCGTATCTGTGGAAACGTCTGCACGACGACGTCCACATCGACATCATGCCGGCCCTGGGCACGCACGTCCCGATGACCGAGGCGCAGTGCGTTCGGCTGTTCGGGCCTGATGTGCCCTTTGATCGGTTACTTCCTCACCGCTGGCGTGATGACCTCAAAGAGCTCGGCGAATTGTCCGCCGACGAAATGGCCGAGCTATCCGGCGGCAAGTTCGTCCAGCCAATGCAAATCGCGGTGAACAAGCAGTTGTTCGACGGCAATTACGACCTGATCCTATCCGTCGGCCAGGTGGTGCCCCACGAAGTCATCGGGATGGCGAACTACACCAAGAACATCCTGATCGGTGTGGGTGGGAAGGATATGATCGACAAGTCCCACTTCTTGGGCGCGGCCTGCGGGATGGAGTCGATCATGGGGCGCATCGATACCCAGGTGCGCCGAGCATTAAACACCGCATTCGACAGGTACATCCGTGGATCGCTGCCGGTGTCCTTCCTCTTGACCGTGGTCGGGACTCAAGACGACGACACGGTGTTGCGTGGGCTCTATTACGGCGATGATGATCAGACCTTTCAAGCGGCTGCAGAGTTAAGTCGGAAGATCAATTTCGAGGTCTTGGACCAGCCCATCAGCCGTTGTGTGGTCTACCTCGATCCAGAAGAGTTCCACAGCACATGGCTGGGGAATAAGGCCATCTACCGAACACGGATGGCCATGGCCGACGGCGGCGAGCTCATCATCCTCGCGCCGGGAGTACGCGGGTTCGGCGAAGACCCCGCCATCGATAAGCTCATCCGCGCGCACGGTTATCGAGGCACACCGCAGACGCTCGATGCGCTGAACCGCTACCCCGAATTAGCCGGCAATCTCTCCACCGCCGCCCACCTGATTCATAGCTCGACCGAAGGGCGCTTCCACGTCACCTACTGCCCCGACGGCGGCCTATCCCAGGAAGAAGTAGAGTCGGTCGGTTACATCTACCGTTCTTACGCCGACGCCGTCAAACAATACGAGCCAGGCAAACTCACCGCCGGTTGGAATACCGACGACAAGGATGAGCGCTTCTTCTACATCCCAAACCCCGCGCTTGGCTTGTGGGCCTGTCGAGCGGGTTTAGAGTCTTGATGGGCGTTTGATCTGACCTGGGTATCCAAGCGGCCGGCGGCGATACCATGTGAGTTAATAGTAGCTGGGCCCAGCGTTCTGGCTGCGCAGCGCGGCTTCATATCCAGCCAGCCCCAACGCCGCGACGATCAGCAGCAGTGATACCGCGATACTAAGTGCGGTCCGTTGCCAGTCAGGACGGCGATTGATCCAAGGCAAAGCCGAGGCCCAGAGGCCAAGCGGCGCAACAGCCAAGAGCCCCGCGACAATGTGAGGCGACGCCGCGTTGTGCATCTGCCAGACGTAATACCAGCCATAGACAAGGAACCCAAAAATCGGTGGGACCATCACATCCACCGCACCTCTGGCGAGTCCAGGCCCGGCGTTACGCCCCTGAGTAGCCAACCAGCCGCCCCCAATCGCCCCGGCAAGTGATACGGTCAGCTGCCCCCCAACGATGCTGCCCGATGCGATGGTGCATCCGCCGATCGCCCCGGCCGTCGCGCCTAGCACAAACACCACCGCCGACCCGGCGCTTGGCCGTTGGGCATAACCGTGCAGCAGCGCCCAGACTCCAAGTGTTCCAGCCCCAATCCCACCGAGCCAGAAACCAGCCTCAAGCGTTGTCCATTGGCTCAGCTGGCTCTGCATCAAAGCTAAAGCGATGCCGCCCGCCACGCATAAACGAAGCAGCCAATGAACAGCCTTGGGCAGCCCGGGAATCGCGTTGATTAATCCAACACACACACCCGCAGGCAGTACCGCGATCAAGACCCAGTGGTGCGCCTCGATCGGCTTCCAGGGCGGCATACCAAGCAACGAAAGCATCCCGGCCGCAGCACCCAAGCCGACCCCAAGGGACCACCCGACCGCGGGCAACGGGCTGGTTGGATTGTCTTTGCCACGAACGAATAGCCATGCCGCAACCGCACCAATGACCATTGGCAGCAACAAGCCAAGCAGGAACCAACTCGGCTCGATCATTGGCGGATCCCCTCGAAGCTCACGGTCAATGCCACCTCATCACCGACCATCTCGAGCATGTTGCTCATCCCGAAGTCGCTTCGGCTGATGGTGAAGGTAGTCTCGTAACCGATGCGGTGGTTGCCCCAGGGGTCGTCGCCCTCACCGGTCTTATCCATCTGCACGGTGATCGGGTTCGTCACGCCGTGCAGCGTCATGTCGCCCGTTAGCTCGTAGCCCGCATCGTTGGCGGTCGCTGCGGTGGAGGTAAAAGTGATGGTCGGGAACTGCTTGGCATTAAAAAAGTCCGGCCCACGGAGGTGGTCGTCGCGCTTGGCGTTGTTGGTGTCAACGCTGGCGGCCTGGACGGTGAAGGCGACGGAAGGCGATTCACCGGTCGTGACGGATCCCGCTATTTCGTTGAATCGGCCGTGCTGGTTGCTGGTGTCCAGGTGGCTGATTGAGAAAACAACCGCAGAGTGCGCCGGGTCGACTTCCCACTTATCAGCGGATACGGATGCACCCCCCGTTAGCACCACGGCGGTCAGCACGGCAAGGCATCTGGAAAAATGAGTCATGAGAGTCTCCTGATCTTGGGTTCGGGTTCTATGTCGGCCGTTTGTCTGATACGCAACAGTACGTCGGCCGGTTCATCCACCGGGGTTGCTGGTAGGATAGGCGCAGTCTAGCCGGTAAGGCAATACGCTTGTTGGGTCTTAAGCCAAACAAAGACGAGGAGCAACCGTATGACTCGGACGAATCATGCAAGAAACGGGCTGAAACCGACCGGGCTGACCCTTGCCTTGGCGGTCTCGGCGCTGATGCTGACCTCCTGTGGGAAGGCCTACTACGGGACCTGGGAAGCATTGGGTGTCCACAAGCGCGAAATCATGGTCGACCGGGTGGAAGATGCCCGAGACGATCAGGAGCAAGCCAAAGAGCAGTTTGCCTCGGCACTCGAGCAGTTCTCCGCCTTATTTGAGTTTGAGGGCGGCGAGCTGGAAGCCAAGTACAAGGCCCTTAAGTCCGAGCTCGATGCCAGCGAGGACAAGGCCGCTACCGTGTCCAGCCGGATCGGTTCGGTGGAAAGTGTTTCCGATGCGTTGTTCAGTGAATGGGAAGCCGAGCTTGAGCAGTACACCAACGCCAGCCTGCGTTCCGCCAGCGAGAAGCAGATGAAGAAGACCCGCAAGAAGTACGACCAGATGATCGCCGCCATGCACAAGGCCGAGGAAAAGATGCAGCCGGTCCTCTCCGCGTTCCGCGACCAGGTCCTGTTCCTCAAACACAACCTAAACGCCCGCGCCATCGCCTCGATCGAGGGCACCGCCGGGGAGTTGGAAACCGA
>JAJDCT010000285.1 GCA_029260695.1 Phycisphaeraceae bacterium | reverse complement strand
TCTTTCACAATTTCTCCCGGCTCCGGGCGTTTGCGTAACTCGGCGATCAGGTTGGCCATCGGGCCGTGGACGGGGGCGGTGAAGGTCATCGGTTCTTTGGTTTCGGGGTGGTACATGCGGAGCATGGCGGCGTGGAGGGCGGGGGTGGCCATCAACATGTCGTCGCGTTCGGCGGCCTCGGCTTCCATGCGCTGACCTTCCTGTTTGTCACGGGCGTAAGTCAGGTGCGGGCGCGAAGCGGCGGGGCGGGTTGGGTTATCTAATTCTGCTGTGCCGACGGGTTCTCCGCCGTAGATGATGTCGCCGACTAATGGATGGCCGATGTAGGACATGTGCACGCGGATCTGGTGGGTGCGTCCTGTTTTCAGCTCAAGCTCGACGAGTGAGTAACCTTTGTAACGTTCGCGGACACGGTAGATCGTAACGGAGTCTCGGCTGGTGGAGTCGTGCCGGACGGACATGGCTTCGCGGATGGTGGGGTGTTTGCCGATGGGTTCGTTGATGACCCCGCCGGGCGGGTCCGGGCAGCCGTGGACGACGGCGAGGTAGACCTTGAGGTTGGTGCGGTCCTCGAACTGCTTGGCGAGCTTCCAGTGCTGCTCATCCTGCTTGGCGACGATGATGACGCCGGTGGTATTTTTGTCTAGGCGGTGGATGACGCCGGGGCGAGCGTGTTCTTTGCCGACCTCGCTGAGGGCATCGTTTTGTTTGCCTTCCGATTGTTGGAAGTGGTAGGCCAGCGCGTTGAGCAGCGTGCCGTTGAGGTGGCTGCGTGCGGGGTGGACGATCAGGCCGGCCTGCTTGTTGATGACGATGAAGCCGTCCTCTTCGTGCAGGACTTCCAGCGGGATCGGCTCGGGTGAGAGATCGACCGCCGGGCGCGGGGGGATCAACACGTCGATGACGTCGCTTTTGCGCAGCTTGGTGCTGGCCTTGGGAACTTTGTCGTTGACGGTCACACCGCCCAGTGAGATGAGCCGTTGGATCTGGTGTCGGCTGAACCCTTTGATACGGCTCTGAAGATACTTATCCAGCCGGTGGTTGGAGTCTTTTGACAGGGTGAACCGCTGGCGCTCGATGGCGTCCTGGAGCTCTTCTGGGAGTTCGTTGGGGTCAAGAGGATCGCCGCCGGGGCCGTCGGGTGATGGGTCGTCGGGGTGTGCCGACGGATCGCGTGTCATTGGCTGGGGTCGGCTGGCGTTGCGGTCTGGGCTTGGGCTTCGGCCGCCAAGCCCGTGTCTGAGGCGTCGGAAGCCTGCAAGCTTGCGTCCGACGTATCGGTTGAACCCGTGGTGTCCTGCGAGTCAGAGCTGGTGGGGATATCGGGGATATCTTCTACTTCGCCGAAGACGATGGGTTTGGCGAGCTCGTCGAGCATGTCGATCCGGACCTGTGCGTGGGTGGCGATGGTGCTGAGTCGTGCGTCTTGGGCGATCTGCTTGGCCTTGGCCCAGTGTTCTGCGGCGGCGGTGAAGTCGTTGCGTGTCTCGGCGACGTTTGCCAGGCCGACCGCCGCGTTGGCCATGAATGTCGGGTCGGCGTCTGACTCAAGGACCTGAGCGTACATCGATTCAGAGGCTTCCAGTGATTCCTTGGCAGACATTACACCTGTGTCTTCTTCACCGGTTTCCTGCTCGAGTTGAATAGCTTGTTCGTGATAGGCCTCTGCACCGCGCAGCAGTGCCAGGTGAGGGACGGCGGCGATGCCGGGGTTTTCGATCGCACGTTCGCGGTAGCCCTGGGGCGTGGTGGTCGATGCCAGGTCTGCCCAGGCGTTTTCGTGGCTCTGCGCCTGGGTGTTGCTGTAGTACCTCTTGCCGACCCATACCACCAGGACGATGGTGACGGCGACCATGATCGTGTTGCCGTGCTTGCCCCAAAACTCCCCGAAGTGTTCGAGAAACTCGGCGAGGTCGTTGTCTTTAAGTTCGTGGCGTTCCTTGGCGTCCATAATCTATAGTCTGTCTTTGTTTTGGTTTAGTCTTGGTTCTGAAGTCTGTCTTGGGTTCGGCGTCATTGCAGTGGCGAGGTCTATCTCGGTGAGATGTAGACCTCGATCGTGGCGGTGTTGAACCGCCCGCTTAGCCGAAGGCTCAACGCCTCGGCACCTTTGGTGTAGTGCAGGCTGGACGAGCCATCTTCGTGGACCTGTTTATCCACGGGGAGCCAGTTGTCTAACGGCAACTGCTGGCGGTAGAAAAGCACCGTTTCGACCGACCGTGCCCGGCCCTGATAGACGTGTGTCACGGTCCGGGCCACGCCATCGAACGAGCTGCTGCACTGGCTGATCACCGGCTTAAAACCGATCGGCATCGGCACGTCGGGGATCGGCGAAGCCTCCGCGGCTACCAAGCCTGGCCCGACACGCTTGGGCAGGTACTGCCCGTCATCGTTCCACGCGACCACCGGGACCTCAAACGGTACACGCCGAGTCGGGTTCTGGTTGCAACCCGCCAACGCCGCGGCGGCGATCAGTGTCAGTATGGATAAGGCTTTATAAGGCATCGGCTTTTCCGGGATTAGACAAGCCAAGAGTGTATTCGCAGGCTGGGTACCGGGCAAATACATGGGGTCGGCAAGCTCATCTCAACCCTCACATGGGCGGGCACCTACGGGACCAGGCCAGAAGGCCAAATCGGGCACATTCTAAGAGCGTTTCGTGTCTGTCCCGTCTGGACTTAGCACGGAAGGGCATCATGTGCTCAGAGTCATGCGAAGGCCCTGCCGGGGAGCTTCATGCTCTAAAAGCTGGAGGTTCGGCGGGGTAGAAGATTTTAGAGGTATGACGGGCAGAAGTCAGATATACTGTTATCGACGTCAAATCGAATTCTGCTGGTTTCGCTCCGGCCAACAGTTGGTGGCATCAAGCGGGGCCATGCCCGGGAGAGTCGTCATGCCTAAACGTGTACTCGTCATCGGCCTGCTCTTTAGCCTGGCGGGAGCGGCGGCCATCTGGGAAACATTGGCGGCTTTGCTGCGATCAGAGTATCACCTCAATCTCACCGTCTTTCTCCTGCCCGTCGGTATCGGGCTGTTGCGGTGCAATAAGAACTCGCAGTGGTGGGCGAAAATCTGGATCGTGCTTGGCTACATTGTCTGCGGCCTGATGGCGGCTATTGGTCTATTATTCTTCGAGTCAGCACGCGCAAACTTGCTTGGCAAAGAGATCACGGGACCGGCGGCGGGGCCGATCATCATCGGTGTATCGCTGGTGATTGTTGCATTGCTTGTGGTCATACACAGGCTGATATCTTCAGAACGCTCTAACGCATATTTCAATAGTCGCGAGGCGTAAGTCGGCTTGCGCCAGACTGTTTTCCTCATGATGCACTAGCGGTCTTATTGCAAAGACAGATGTTTGACCATGACCAGGCAAGGGTTTTGCTCGCCCCATAGCTTGTTCTCTTCAAGGGGTTTGAAGCCCATGTGCTTGTAGAAACCGCGGGTCCGCTCGTAGTGAGCACATGGCCGTGACGGCGCCAGCGTCTTGACCTGCAAGAACTCGACCGACTCGGTGCGCAGGAGATGTTCTGCGTGTTCGACAAGCTGACGGCCACATCCCTGGCCGTGGTACGCATCCGTTACAGCCATGACTTGGATCTCGGCTGAGTGTTCGTTGTGTCGGTGAAGCGTCAGGAACCCAGCAACCTCACCGCCGCTCTCACCGCCGCACCCGGACTGAGTCTCATGCCTGGACTCGGCTACCCAGGTCTGCATCGACTGGATATCCCGGACGTAGTTCACAATAGCCTCTTCGATGCCGAACCAGTCGGGCAGGCCTCGGAGGATCTGCTCGCACTGGAGGTGCTCCCCGGGTTCCATAGGTCGGATTACATGCCGCATACGGTTAGACTCTTCTAGTGCCAACGCCAAGATCCGACGAGCAGCCTCCGGGGCACGATACAGCGGGAGGGGGTCAGTTGAATAAAAAGTTTCCGCCTGGGTATAATACGCGGTGGCCCTTGCCTTGGGTGAGGGCGTGAACTTTCGCTAGGGGGAATGGGAGGCCGCTATGTATCGTCAAACAATGTTTGTGGTCTTGGGTCTGCTGGCCAGCTTGACACTGGGTTGTGAGAAAGAAGAGTCGCCCCCCGTTGTGCCCTCGGGTGACACCACCGACTACTCAGCCGTGAACGAAACCGCCAACGATGCGGCGGATTCCATGCAGGCCGCTGAGGCCGAAGCTGCTGCAGCTGAAGCCGCCGCCGCTGAAGTTGCCGAAATTAAAGCCGAAGCAGACGCTGCCGAAGCCGCTGCCGCCGCCGAAGCTGAGGCCGAAGCCGCCGCTGCTGTCGAAGCTGAAGCCGCCGCTGTCCAGGCCGCGGACGTTAAGGAAGACATCGAGTCGAAGATCGAAACCGCCGCCGACGATGCAACGATTGCCCAGGCTCAGTCGCAGATCGATCAGGTGATGGGCTACATCAAAGAAAACAAATTTGACCTGGCCGAGAAAGCCCTGGCGCAGCTGGACAAGATCAAGGGCTCGTTGCCTGCGGGGATCCAGAGCCAGATCGAAAACGCTTACAAGGCATTGGACGTCGCCAAGAAAGCCGGCTCGCTCGGCGGCGCGAAACTGCCGGGCATGTGATCTGACCGGTTCACGACAATTGTGCGGTGCACGCCGCTCGATAAGAAAACCGACCTGTTGACACCCGCTTCTTCGGCTATGAAGAGGTTGGGCTATGGATTAGTCACGGGAACCTGATCCGTTCCTCGGGATATGCGTCTGGTCCGGCATTGAGGACGTCGGAGGGGGAGTAGGGGGGGAAGAATTTACCACAGAGACTGAGAGTCACAGAGGAAGTCACAGAGCAGAGGGGAAGTATCCGCGGATTGCGCAGATGGCGCAGATCAAGAGGCAGGCGCGACAAGTCACGGCGCTTCGTGGGCCGTACCCACAGATGAACAGGATGTGCGGGATGGAAGATGTCGCGTTCGCTTCATCCTGATCATCCCGTCTATCTGCGGATCACTTCTTTCTAGTTTTTCTTCTCTGTGCCTCTGTGGTTAATGCTTGTTTCTGCTTTCCTTGGCGTCCTCCGCGTCCTGGCGGTTGAAGTTCCTGATCTAAAAGACCTCACGAGGTCCCGGCGGTAACGGCAGGCGCGGGATCAGCGGGACCGGGTCGAGTCCGCGTCCTGTTTATCCGTCATCTGGCCGGGGCGATCCGCTTGCAAGGCCCTTCACC
>JAJDCT010000284.1 GCA_029260695.1 Phycisphaeraceae bacterium | reverse complement strand
GTCCATGGGGCGGGCGTGTGGCTTGTTCAATGCCTTCTGGGCCTGCTCTTCACCGATGCGCAGGACCAGGGACTCGTGGTAGATGCCGCAGCACATGTTTCCGTTCAGGAAGAACGCCACGCCGCCGAACATGACACGTTCGGTCAAGGGGCTGTTGGCTGCGGCGCTACGCAGGCGCTCGGTGAGTTTCGGATCGCTGTGCATGGCAAATGTCCGGATCAGTCGTTTGCTTGTATGCGGTGCAGGTCGATCGTTGACGAAGGGCCGGGTTGCCCCTCGGTGTACATGGTCCACTTCGATTGGATATGGTCATCGTTAACTAGTGTGTGCTCTACGCTGCGCATGTGCATCTCGTTGCCGGTGACAATATTTCCGCCGCCATTGAACTCGAAAGGGATCACGTTGGGGTCTTCGCTAGGCTGGGCTTTCATCCTTGGCTGGTTAGCGAGCATGCAGTAATGCGTGAGGGCCAGGTCCTCACCGTCCATGTAATAGAGGGTGATCATCTCCATGGGTGTGCCGACGTGTTCGGTTTCCAGGACCACGGAGCCGCCGGCGGTCAGTTCGTAAGTCACCGTAATGGCCTGAGGTTCTCCACCCTCATGCCCCGGGACAGTCCCTTCCCATGTGCCGACGAGTAATTTGATTTTTGCGAATTGTTCGGACTCCGCGGGTTGCGGCGGCATGGCGTGTTCTTCGGCCGAGACGTGTGTACTTAACGCCACAAGGCCGAGGGTTGCGGTCAAACCGAGAATGATGCGTAGGGTTGTATGTGTTGACATTTGAAACTCCATGGTTGTAAAAATTGATTGGTTAAGTGGTCTTATGGTTTCGTTTCTGGAACAGGACGTCGCCTGGAGATCAACCCATAACCGGCTCACGACCAAGGGCCCTGCGGATGTCGGCGAGCTGGCCGCGGTGGTGCCAGGGGTGGACCGAGGTGATGAGCATGCACTTGCCGACCGTGCCCATAAAGTCTTCCATCCCCTCGGGCACGTTGGCAGAGGCGGTGTCGAGATCGCTGTCGGTCATCGATCCGAGTTTGGTTATGGTCTTATCGCGCTGAGACTTGGCGGCCTGGATCACCTCGTCGTAGCTGGGATAGACAGAGGCGCCGTCGCTTGGGCTGGTGCCGCCATGGAAAAGATCGGCCCAGTGCTCAAGCGGGTTGGGTTCACCGGTCATGCACCGGTGGATATGGGCTTCACTGAAAGCGAGGTGGCCCATGATCCACAGCGCATGGTTCCCGTTCTCGCAGACGCGCCGCATCGGGTGTTCTCGCAGGTCTTCCGCGAGGCCCATCAGCATCTGCGAGGACAGGCCCATCGAGTAGTTTAGTATTTCAATCCCATTCATTGTTCTGTTCCTATGTCTGAATCTGTGCGGTCCCGTACCCGACCAGTACAACAAGCCGGTCTAATGCGCCGTTCCAACCCCAGATATGCCGTTCGGTGATTTGGCCGAGCGGTAATTTTTCATGGGTCAGTGTGATCCGTGTCCCGCCGTCGCTGTCTGTTAACTCGATAGTCACCGTGGAGTCGAAGTCCATCTGGTCTGCGGAGAACTCGTCGTGCGGTGGTATCCAGGCCCAGGTAAAAACCAGACGGTGCGGCGGGTCTACCGCGAGGTACTCGCCAGCGACGGTGTTGACATGGCCGGTGTCCGGGTTGGCGTAGCCGAACCGAAACCCCCCGCCGACACGGGCGTCTACTTCGGTGACGACCTGTTTGATCGCTTCGTTGGGTGACAGCCAGCGCGCGACCTGCTGCGCGTTGATCCAGGCGTCGAACACACGCTGAGGCGTTGCATTGAGCCAACGTGTCAGGCGAACGGATGGCGTGGTTGGGTTGGTCATGGCCCGCCCTCTTCCCCGGGGCCATTGCTGTCGATACCAAAGCCCGCATCGTCACCGCCTGCGTTTTCAAGGAAGCCAGCCAGCGCGTCGAGCTGGTGGTTCCAGAACTGTCGGTGGTGTTCGATCCATTGGGACGCTTCGTTGATGGGCTTGGGGTCCAGCCGGCAGCGTCGTACCCGGCCGTCGCGTTGCTGGGTGAGCATGCCGGCGTGCTCGAGGACGCGCAGGTGTTTGCTGATCGCGGGTGGCGAGATATCGAAGGGTTCTGCCAATTCGCCGACGGATACGCCCCGAGAGGGATCGGCTTCACCCAGCCGGGCCACGATCGCCCGCCGGGTCGGGTCCGCCAGGGCCGAGAAAGTCGCGTCCAGAGATGGGCCTACATACTTAACCATATGGTTAAGTGTATGGTATGGGATGGCCCTGTCAAGGGCGGTAGGTCTATCTGGATACGGATAAGTGGGGTCACTACAAAGATCGAGGCCCAGGCCGCCGTCTAAGTATCGCCAGTGAAGCGATTAAGAGAACTGTTGAGGTGGCAGGTACGGGGATGTTGGCGGCGGAGTTGGGTGGGGTTCCGGCGTTCCAGTTGCCCAGGATCTGGTTGAGGTCTTCGATGCCGACGAAGCCGTCACCGGTGGGGTCGGCCAGTGGGTTGGCAGATTCGGCGGTCTGGTTCCAGTTGGACAGGACGAGGTTGAGGTCGGTGATGCCGACGAACCCATCGTTGTCGAGGTCGCCGCCGAGGCCCGAGACGGTGATGAGGTCGAAGAAGTCGGTGTTGTTCATCACGGTTCTGATTTGGTTGGCGTGTGTGCCCCAAGCGTAGACCGGGACGTTGGCGGCGGTGTGCCCGGTGCTGGACCAGGAGACGGTCGGGAGGTTGCCCGGGCCGTTGTCGGCGAGGATATTCAGCCCGCCGGTTTCGTGGTCGGCGGTGACAATGACGAGTGTGTCGCTCCGGCCGGCGGCCCAGTCGAGGACGGACTGGACGGTGTTGGAGAACTCGATCGTCTCGCCGATGTTGCGGGCTAGGTTGTTTTCGTGCCCGGCGTGGTCGATGCGGCCGGCCTCGACCATCAGGAAGAAGCCGTCGGGGTCGTTGTCGAGGATGTCCAGCGCGGTGGTGGTCATCTGCGAGAGGTGTGGCAACGCTCCGAGGCCGTCTGCTTCGTAAGGCAGGTGTGTCGTGCCGAATTGTCCGGAGACAAAGGGCTGCGTGTTGGTGTTCAAGGCCAACATGCCGGCGGCGTCGGTGACGGTGGTGTACCCGGCTAATTGTGCCGCAGCGACCGACATCCCGTTGGCGCCGCCACCGAGCATGACCTTTGGCTTGGTTTGGTTGAGGTAATCGCCTGCGATCTGGTTTTTATTGTTTCGGCTGGTTTCGTGTGCAGCGAACGCGGCGGGTGTGGCGTGGGTGATGTAGGCGGTGCTGACCAGCCCGGTATCTCGGCCCAGCGCCTGGTAGTGCTCAAGCAGCGTGGGGAGTTCGCTGCTGTCGCCGGGTATCGCCAGGGAGATCACGCCGTTGGAGACTTTCTGCCCGGTCGCCAGCGCGGTCGCCGCGGCGGCGGAGTCGGTGACGGGGTTGCCGGCGGCGTAGGTCGTGACCAAGCCCTGATAGGGCAGCGATTCAAACGACATCGGGGTGCCGGTGAACATCCCGGCAGCCTCAACTTGGGCCGGGCCCATGCCGTCGCCGATCATGAAGACGACGTTTTTCGGCTGTGCTGAGGCAAGGGGGGCGGCCAGTACACCGATCAGAATGGCTGTAAGTTTTGAACTAATATGGTCTAACATGAATCAATCTCCACCGCGGCTTGGGCGCTGAGCCGCAGGGCGACATTATAACGGATAATTAAGTATTTTTATATGAAGCGCACAAACAGAGCCCAAAATCGTCGAGATAGTCATCGCGTACGACTGGTTTGAGATCAGACAAGTGGAGATACGGAACGGGTCTACTCAATGCCCTGTTCGGCGAGCCAGCGTTCGGCGTCGATGGCGGCTTTGCAGCCCATGCCGGCGGCGGTGATGGCTTGGCGGTAGATGTGGTCGGCGACGTCGCCGGCGACGAAGACGCCTTCTATTTCAGTTGTTGAGCGGTAAAGGTCTTTGAGCTTGATGTAACCTGCGTCATCCAGGTCGAGTTGGCCGTCGAGGAAGCTGGTGATGGGAGTATGGCCGATCGCCATGAACAGGCCGGTGAGTGGCAGTTCGCGTTGGTCGCCGGTCTTGGTGTCTTCGAGTGTGACGGCGGTGATGGTTTTGTCACCCAGGACCTCGGCGACCTTGCTGTTCCAGAGCATCTCGATCTTGGGG
>JAJDCT010000283.1 GCA_029260695.1 Phycisphaeraceae bacterium | reverse complement strand
TAAGGGTCGGCGATGGCGGTGATCTGGACGTTTTTGAATTGGACGAGTTTGTCGAGGTGCTGCATCCCACGGCTGCCGACGCCGATCATGGCGATGCGGACGGTGTCTAGTGGTTCGGCTGTCAGGGCGGCGGCGTTTGCGCCGGTTGGCTTGGGGGATTTGGCGTTTGGGTTGGCGTTGGCGGAGCAGCCGGTAGCGCCCAGCATTAAACCGGCGGAGAGGGAGCCGGCGAGTTTGAGGAAGTCGCGTCGGGTTTCTTTGTTGGGCACGGGGGTACTCCGGTAGCTGGTGAGGCTTGGAGTATAGCCCAGCGGCCTTGCAATTACGGTGCGTGTAGTGGATTATGTTTGGTATTGCGGTGGAAAGTTGTTAGATACAAGTCCTTGCGGTCACATTCCCTATAGAAATTACCTGCCCCACACGAAGACGACCATGTATATCATAACGGCGTTTATGTTATATAATCTGGACCCGAAGAAGACCCCCGTCGAGGGGGGACAAATGATCGCTATAGACTCGCTCGTTTCATCTTTTCTTGAAGTCGAGCAATCGCTTCTTGAGCGGCTTTATATTGTGGGTGGTCGCCCATTTGAACAATTTGCTCATAGACACCTATTGCTTCGTCCCACCGCCCCTTGTACTCAAACATACTGCCCTTTACATATAAGTCGGAAGTGGCGTTGTCCAGATGCTCGGATTTTTGGTCTTCAAATCTTGTTGGTAGTCCTTCATGGTTCTGATTGCATGACATGAATTGGTCGTACAAGTCTTGCCTGAAGAACTCAATAGTCCACTGATTCTTTGATCGATGTTTGATCTTAACGGTCCGAGAGATACGATCACCAATAAAAAGAAAAATTACTCCAAGCCAGAAGAATCCTCCTGCTCCGGTTACGCTTTCAGTGGATTGGTGTGAGAATACCGAAACTATAAAGACACTGCCGGCGATTGCGAAAAACGCCAAGAACATGCCTAAACTAGCGAGGGAAGCACCAAACCACACAGATCGGCGGCAGCTCTTGCACGCCGGAAGATAAACGTGGGTAGGCGAAGATCGATCGAAAGCCGACAATAGGCCTCCTGAAATGGCTGTCTTGCAAGAAAAAGACAAATCTTCAATCGGACAGCCGCAACGAACGCACATTTTCGGCCAATATACAGTGCTAATATCTATAGAATTGTGAATGTCGATAGGCATTAACGATTTCACATGAGTATGGTGACGAACAAGCGCGAGAACAGATATCAACGTGACAGTTAATTGTCCTTTTAAACGATCCAAGCTGTCAAGCTATACAGCGGAAGAATGGAACCGTCTTAATGTATCAGCTATACATAATACCCATTCTCGATGCAATAAACGTAGTGATTGCATGCCATTGCGGCGACATCCTACTGGACGAGGCCTTTGGTGAGGCGCATAAAAGCGGTTTCAAGGTTGACTTTTTCTTCTTCGAGGCGGGTGAGAGCGAAGCCTTGGGTGATGAGTGTGTGGGCGATGCGGGCGGTGTGGGTGTGGTCGGCGTGTTCGGTGTCTAGTGCTACGCGGATGTGGCTGTTGGTGAGGGTTGCTTCGTTGACCCCCTCGAGTTGGCGTATGAGTTGTGCGGCCTGCTCTGCGCGTTGAGCGACGTTGATGTGGAGGACGGCCCCGGCACCGCCGGATCCCCCGGTGCGTGCGCGATCGAGGATGTCCTGCATGGTGCCGTTGTATTTGAGCTCGCCCTGCTCGATGATGCCGACGCGGTTACAGAGGTCAGCCAACTCTAAGAGGATGTGGGAGCTGATGAGGATGGTCTTGCCCATGCGGTGGAGCTCTTTGAGGAGCTCGCGCATCTCGATGCGTGCGCGGGGGTCCAGGCCGGAGGCGGGCTCGTCGAGCAGGAGGACCTTGGGGTCGTGCAGCAGGACGCGGGCGACGGAGAGGCGCTGCTGCATGCCGCGTGAGAGTGAGTTGACCTCGGCGTCTATTTTGTAGGCCATGTCGGTGAGGTCCAGGACGTCGCCGATGACTTGCTTGCGTTTGTCGCCATGGATGTTGTAGCTGGCGGCGAAGAACTCGAGGTATTCCTGGACGACCATGTCGTCGTATGAGCCGAAGTAGTCGGGGACGTAGCCGATGACGGAGCGTACCTGTCGGGCGTTGACAGGGCCGACGGATAGGCCGTCGATGCGTGCTTCGCCCCAGGTGGGTTTGAGGAGTGTGGAGAGGATCTTGATGCTGGTGGTTTTGCCGGCGCCGTTAGGGCCGATGAATCCGAAGCAGTCGCCCTGCTCGATCTCGAGGTTGAGATTAGAGAGTGCCATGAGGTCGCCGTAGCGCTTGGTGAGGTTGATCGTCTGGATCATGGGCATGGGGACTGTCCGGTACGGCTTAGGGTATTTATTGTACGGCGGATGTTAATTGGGGTCGCTAAGCCGCAAGCGGCGTGGGCGATTGGGTTGTGTGAGTGGGGTGTATCAAGAGGTATTTCATCGTGAGGTTGTGTTTTACTTGAAGTCATACACCCAGCGGACGACGGTCCAGCCGGTGGAGGGGATTTCGTTGCCGTCGACGGTCATGGGGACTGGCAGTGGTGAGTCTTCGAGGTGGCCGATGATGATGAGCCTTTTGCCTGCGAGCAATCGTGTGATGTCGAGCTGTCGGCCCAGGTCGCGTTGGTAGGTGATGGCGAAGGGGAACCCGGTGCTTCGGAAGTCAGGGGGAGGCAGAGTGTCGTAGAAACAGAGCAGTTGGATGTACTGGATCAACTCGCTGGATGAGGTGGGGGCATCTGCGCCGGAGGCGTCGATGAGCTGTTGCCCGGGCTTGTTGTCCATGAGTTTGCCGAGGTAGCCTTCATCCTTCCAGGTCCTGTAGAGGTAGGAGCCGTCTTTAGGGCGTATGACAAGCGGGAGGTTGTTGGTGAGTTGGCCAAGGTCCATGACCTGGTTGGGTTCCCAGGGGTCGGCGACCTGCCAGATAAAGGGAGTCTGGTTTTCACCCGGGCAGAAAAGCACCCGGACGTCGCGCATGGGTCCGGGCAGGCCGTGCGAGAGCTTTCCGCTTGGCCAGAAGTTTTGGATTTCGAGCTTGCCCTGTGGGAGGATCAAAGGATCGGCGAGCCCGGCCTGCGGCTTGTCGATTCGGCCGAGGTAGTCGACCTCCACCTGTTTGGCGGTAGAACGGAAAGGGATGTCTGCGGCGCGGGGCGAACCGGCGTCGAGCGTGTATGCCTGAGGATCGACGAAGCCTGTGTCTTCACCGCCTGCGGCAAGCCCGGGGCTCGCCAGGATGTTGTGTGTTGTGGGGTGGTCTGGGTCTATCTCGACGCGCTGGTTGGCGAAGGTGGGGACGTATATGGACAGCCAGCTATGGGCGTGGACGGTGGTTGAATCGGCCTGGGCGTCGAGGACGGTGAAGTGCGACACGGCGGCGTGGCGCGGTGCGATCAGCCAGGCACCCGCCCAACTGATGGCTGTGAAGATGAGCACGACCGCGAAGAAGGTGACCCAGCTGTGGCGGGCGGCGTTTTTCTTTTTAAGCGCGATGAAACTCAGGGGCCCGGCTGCGAGCCAGTAGAGACCGAACAGGAGGATCGCGGCGAGCAGTGCGGTGGCGGCGGTGCCGCGCATCAAGATCCGGCCGGAGATGAAGCGTCCAAGAGGGACGGAGTTGCGACTGGAGGGCCTGGACATCTTTCCGGCACCGACCTCGGCCTCGACCCGGGCGTTGTCGTAGACCGGTGCCTGCCACATGAAGACGTCGTTCCAGAGGGGGAACTTCCCGTTGGGTAGGCCCATGGCTGTGAAGCGTTGGTCGGCGAGGTCGATGCCGATCAGTGTGATGCGGCCTGCGCCCAGACGTTTGGCGACGATGATCGGGTGGCCGTTGTGCTTCTTGATGATGTCCAC
>JAJDCT010000282.1 GCA_029260695.1 Phycisphaeraceae bacterium | reverse complement strand
CTCAAAAGGCGTGGCCGGTGAAGGGCCTTGCAAGCGGATCGCCCCGGCCAGATGACGGATAAACAGGACGCGGACTCGACCCGGTCCCGACGATCCCGCGCCTGCCGTTACCGCCGGGACCTCGTGGGGTCTTTAGATAAGCAACTTCAACCGCCAGGACGCGGAGGACGCCAAGGAAGACAGGAAACAAGCATTAACCACAGAGGCACAGAGACGCAGAGAAGAAAAAATCCGGGGGTGAACCGAAGATTGCGCAGATTTCACAGATTTAAGTTGCTGCAACAATCCGCTGTGGTGCGCCGCTGACCGCGCCGCCCCCCACGAAGCGCCGCGACTTGTCGCGCTCATTATCTTAATCTGCGCCATCTGCGGATACTTCCCCCGCGCGTTTCTCTGCGTCCTCTGTACCTCTGTGGTTACTTCTTCCTCTTCAAATCAAAATCCCAAATTAGAAACCGAGGTCCGTGAAACACAATCTATTCTTTCATCCCGAGCAACCCCAGGAAACACCCCGCGAACACGGTCTGCACACCCAGCGTCAATGCCAATACGGAAGGGATGACCAGGCGCATCGTGCGAAACGGGTCCAGGTCCCCAAACCGCTGCGCAGACCAACCGCCCACCGCGAGCCCCGCGAGGACCACGCCGCAAGCCATGAATAGCCCGCCAACCACCAGGCAGACCTCCAGGGTCGCTCTGCGCCTGAATAACTCAAACCGTCGGCTCGGCGGGTGCAGCCCGGTGTTGACCGCCAGCACCTTCGCGCAGGCCGCAAAGATCAATGACTGATACCCAAGCGTTACCGCCGTCCCCGCGAATAAGAGCGTATGCACATCCAACGTCACGCCCCCGACCCGTCTGGGCCCCGGCAAGAGCCACAACCCCACCAAAGCCCCGACGCACATCACCAACAAACCCGGGTACCAGAACAGCCAACGAGGGCTAAACAGCATGAAAAACCGCAGACTCCGCCAACCGTCGCGCCACGTCCTAAGGTGCGGCGCACGCCCCGGCGCGTCCGGTGAAAGCGTCGTCGGGACTTCGCTGACACGCAGACCAAATATCGTCGCACGCACCAGCATCTCCAACGCGAACTCCATACCCCGACCACGCGGCCTCATCCTCTGATACGCCTCCCGGGAAAACCCGCGCAACCCACAATAAAAATCACCGCATTGGCTCTTGAAGAACAGACGACCGATCCCCGTCAGCAACGGGTTACCGAAGTATCGATGCAACGCAGGCATCGCGCCGTCTCGGATGCCCCCGGAAAAACGGTTGCCCATCACCAGGTCATCCCCGCCGCGCAGCTTCTCAAGGAAAGGCCCGAGCTTAGAAAAATCATAGCTGTCGTCGGAGTCCCCCATGATGATGTACCGCCCACGCGCCACACCGATCCCCCCCGATAGCGCACTGCCGTAGCCACGCTCCGGAACGCTGACCACCCGTACACCCAAACCCTCGGCTATTGCCAGCGAACCGTCCGTGCTCCCGTTGTCCGCCACGATCACCTCGCCGACCACACCCGTTTCAGCGAAAAACCCTAGCGCCTTGCCGATACACACACCCAGCGTCTTGGACTCATTGAGGCACGGCATCACCACCGACAACTCGACGCACCTGGAATCTGCTCCCTTAGAATCACGCCCCACGAAATCACCCGCCCCGGCATTGACAGGACCCGATCCACCCGCAGGCAACTCGGCTTGGTTAGTCGGCCTGGATTCCATCGGCGTGGGTCCGTTGCGGGCAAAGTCGGATCAAATAACAGGTCATTCACCGGGCCCGATCGGCGGGCAGTGGTACACCATACATCGGCCCCGTGGCAACGCCACCGCCACCGCGGATCGTACACGGTCCGCATAATTGACGTTATCACCCGACCTCGCATCAGGCCCCACAAACCGGTACTGGTACGTCTGCCACCAGTTAGGCGACGTGCGGATCGTATACCCACGGAACATCAGGGCCGAAGACACATGCCACGAAAGCATGTCACGCATCATCTTGGTCTCACGCTTCTGACGCTCAACCATCGGCACCAGGTAATCGGGAACCCTCTCTATCGCCGGGCTCACAGAAGCCACATCACCCACCACCTCTTCGCGCTGAACCCGGCCATAGATCCGCTCCACCCAGTCGCCGGCCAGCGCTTCATCCATCGCCACACCCGCATCACGGGCAAGCGCCTGGACCTCAACGATGTCAGGCGGCGGGGCGTACCTCGCCTTGCGGATAATCACCACCGGCCCGGGGTAGCTATCCAGAAAAGTCTTGCGGATCGGCGCAACGCTCTGGATCGGCAGCCCCGTGTAGTACGTCATCACCAGGTGCCCGTTCGGCGTCGCGTACAACCGGGTATCGTCAGGCAACCCGGCGTCCTGAAGATAACCCATCACCGTGCGGATCGCCTCGAACCGGTCGGCCAGCCCGGCGGGGGCACGCTCGGTCAACAGACGCCCCGTCAACGCCAGGAGCACCAACACAGCCAGGGGTGCCAACACAACCGCCCAACGCCGGCTGACCAGGTACGCCGTGCTGGACAAGATCATCGCCGCCAACAGCATGCACGGCACCGCGATCATCAACGACAACCTCGTCGTGAAAAAACTTGCCGCCGGCATACAACCGGCGAAAGTCACGAACATCACACCCGCCCAGACCGACGCCAACAGATACACGCCCCGCCTCGCGCCGAACGCCTCGGCTACACGCCGGGGCATCCGACCCCCGAACCAGGACGCCAGTGAAGCCGCCGCAACACCCAGAAAAAACAGCACCAGTTCCACCGGCCTCTGGGTGAGGTATTCATACACGACCGCCCAGAACCCCTGCATGCGCCACGCCGCCGGGATCCCCCGCGTGTTGTCTAAAAAACCTGTCCACCAGACCCAAGGCAGCGTCCCAGCCAACACGATCAAAAACAACACCCCACGCTTCAACCACACACGACCATGCCCGCGGTGCCAAGGCAGACTCACCGCACCGACCAGACACATCCCAAGACAGGACGTAATGTGCGTATGAAACAGCAACACCAACATCAACGCCCCGGCTATGTAATCACGCCAACGCCCCCGCCGCGCGATCCCCCACAGCGCCCACCCGCTGCCGGCAATCAGCATCAATGTCAGCGAGTAGTACCTCGCCTGTGACCCGTAGTACACGTTCTTCTTAGCGACCGCCGCGTACACCAGCGCAGCCCAACCGGCTGCAGGCCCACCCATAGACCGACCCAACAAATACATCAACACCATGAACACCACCGCAAACAACACCGCCGGCACACGCGGCACCGCCGTCCGACGGATCAGCGTGTCTGGGCTGTGCTGTGGTGTGAGCGATCCCATCAGACCGTCGGGCTCCTGGCCAAACAACGCCATCGACCCGGCGATCGAGTAAAGCGGCAGCCACCCGTGGTACGCCACCACACCCCGCCCCGAGTAACTCAAATCTTTGAACTCGTATTCCTCATGCTCCGGCCAGGATCGGAACATAACGTTCTCGTAGATCGGCTGGCCCAGGAAATGGTCCGTCGGGATGCCCTGATCCAGGATCGTCTGGGCGTTGATGCTGGACTCGGCCTCGTCCTCCCACAACGGGGTCGCCCCGGCGCTCCACACACGCAGCGAAGTCCCCACCGCCAGCAGCACCAGCAGCGCCGCCCATCCGATTGCCTTGCGTTGACCGATCGACATACAAAATCCTGTTCCCGTACCCTGCCGTGACACCCTGGCGACCCCGGATTACCCCTGGATTTCCCCCAGGATACCCCTATGTTACTCGGCGAAAACAGCCCCGGTGCGCCAATCTCACCTCCACATACCGGCCTGACTTCACCGAGGCCCGGCATTGCCTTTTGCATTAACCCATGCGAGAATGCATGGCTCAAACAACCGCAGAAAGTCAGACCGGACACACCCCGGACACACCCCGGGCAGCCCGGACTAACCCGACAGGAGCCACGAACCGTGAAGTCACAAGAAATACGCCCCGGCATGGCGCTGAACATCGAAGGACAGGTCTGGCTCGTCACCAACATCAGCCACGTCAAGCCCGGCAAGGGCCCCGCTTACACACAGGCCAAGCTCAAGAACCTCGCCACCGGTAACAATATCGAAAAACGTTTCCGCTCGGCTGAGGATGTCGACCACATCAACCTGGACCGCCGCGAGGTCGAGTATCTCTACTCCGACGCGACCGGGGCCATCTTCATGGACTGCGAGACTTTCGATCAGCTCACCATCCCCGAAGACATCCTCGGCGACGCCCTGCTCTATGTGAAGGCCAACACCGCGATCAACGGGCTGTTCTTCAAAGGCAACCCGATGACCGTCGATCTACCCGCCTCGGTCGATCTGGAAGTCACTGATACACCCCCGGGCATCAAGAACGCCACCGCCACCAACCAGCTCAAGGAGGCCGTCCTCGAGACCGGCCTGAAGACCCGCGTCCCGCCTTTCATCAACAACGGCCAGGTCGTCCGTGTCTCCACCGAGACCGGCGAATACCAGTCCAAGGTCTGAACGCAGATACCCCAATTTGACTAACCCACACAGCCCCGCGCCCATCTGACCGCGGGGCTTGTCTTTTGCGTGTGTTTCCGGGGTTCTGCCAGTAAAATAAGATTCGCAGGAGGTGCCGATGCGGCGAGCGGTTTTGCTGTTTTTATTATCTATGGCGTTGACGCTTATCGCGTCCCCTTCGGTGCTGCACGCCGACGAAGCACCGTGCGCGCGGGCCTACCTGGACCACTTGAATACACGGTTGAGACTTATCGACGCGCAGATGCCGACGATCTCGCGTGCGGCGGAACAAGCGGCTCAAGCCGTCGTAGCGGGGCGAGGGGATTGTGAGTTTGGTGTCAGGGGGG
>JAJDCT010000281.1 GCA_029260695.1 Phycisphaeraceae bacterium | reverse complement strand
TTGGCGAAGTCGTTGAAGGCAGGGAGCATCTCGGGATAGCCCAGTGCGCCGATGTAGGTGACGTCGACGCCGGCGGCGGCGAGCGCGTTTGCCATGATCGGGCCGTTGCCGCCGAGTTTTTCGAGTGTGGTGACCAGCTCGAAGTTGGAGCTGTGCCCGGCTGCTGCGGAGATTTTTTCGCCGAAGCGATCAATCGTGGGGATCGGTTCGTATTGATTAACACCTGTGCGGGTATCGACGACCTGGATGATTGAGTCGACGAAGCCATCGAAGCCGATCAGTACGGGGGTGGCCTTGGCGTGGTCGGCGAATCGGCGTAGGCCTGCGGCGGCTTGTCGGGCTGTCTCGTCGCGATCGGGCATCGGCGGTGACTCCTGAGTCGGTGTAGGTTCCGGGTTGTCCCGGTGGGCCCGGGTATCCGGGGGGAAGCCGGGGCGTATCCGGGGGAAGCCGGGCAAGATTAACAGAACCGCCCCACGCCGCAACGGGCCCAAACCTTGATCTGATACCCTGTGCCCACCCCATCTAGCCAACCAAGCAGGTAAAACGAGCGTGAAACGTGACGGCGACTACGGCGAACCTAAGTACAAACCCGCGGAGGCGGCGGTGGTGGCGCTGGTCCGGCCGGTGATGGCGGTGAGGCGAGCGGATCATCTGGGGCTGGGCTGGGCGTGGCTGGTGCATGTGGCGGGAATCATCCTTGCGGCCGTGGCCCTACTGCTGCTTGCCGGGTATGAATCATCGGGGATCAACTCGACGCTCAGCGAGGTCCTGTCGCGGTCCTTCCGGGCCATCAACGAGCTACAGGGGGAGCTGAATCACCCGCGGGGATGGGCGGCCTTAGCAGCGTCGGTTATTTTTATTGAAGCCTCGGTCATGCTGCTGGCGGTGGTGTGTATGGCCTGGTGTTCCCGGGAGGAGAAGATAGGGATAAGCTACGTTCGGGCGTTGCGCCGGCTGATGCTGCTGACTCCGCACGCGGCGGTGATGGTCGGCGTGATTGGCACGGCCCTGGTGTGGGTCCGACGCAGCCAGTGGCTATCGCACACAAGGGTGCGGATCATCGACTACGCGCTGCCGCTGGGGGCCTTGGTATTCGCTGGGGGATGCCTTTGGGCGTTGTGGGTGGTGCTTAGAGCGTTGGGTTGTCGACCCGCATCGTCGATGTGTCGGTGGCCGGCGCGTTGTGAGGGGTGCGGTTATCAGTTGGCGGGGCTGAGACGTGACCGGAGCTGCCCTGAGTGTGGGCTCGCGATTGCCAAGACTCTTGATAAAGCTGTCCGCACGGGGACCGCAACGATGAACGGGCTGGGGAAATGGCTGAGCGTGACATATCAGGCGGTGCGGCGTCCGAGCGCATTAGGCAAGCGTCTACAGGTCATGTCTTCGGACACGGGCCATCAAAGGCTTCTGACTGTCACGTTGATACTGGTGTTGATGACGGTGCCGGCCGCGATGGCGGGGGCACTTATTCTGGATCGATTGTTAAGTGGCCACGTCGATCTAGTGAAAAACGGCGTGGGGGAGGTCATCGTCGCGGGGACGGTGCTGGGACTGATGATGATCGCCACCACGGCGGGGGCGGCGCTCATGATTGCAGGCCTGACAGGGGTCCTCGTAGGCTGGCGCCAAGGCCGAAACCTGATGCCGGCGGCGATGCGGGCGGCCTGCTACCTAAGTGGGTTCGCGGTGATCTGGTCACTGGTGTTCTGGTGCAGCATGGCGGTGTTCCTGGTGGTCATGTCTCTGGACATGCTGACCCCGCTGGCGGCGAGGTACAACATCGCGTCGGAAAAGATCGTCTTCTTCTGGCACTACGCTGTGGCGAGCCTGGGATTACTCATCTACGGCACGCTGATCGAGCGGGCGACTAAAGCCGCGCGGAATGCCAACTGGTAGACCGATCAACCGGGGCCCCGGGCGTACACGCTTGACTCGTGTCGGCACTTCGGGCGGCCGGCTTTGTCCCCGTGCCGGTGAGCGAATACCCTAGCCGTATCATGAGCCATACCTACGACTACACCGGGATCGAAGCACGCTGGCAGGACGTCTGGGAGCAGCGGAGCACGTTCCGAGCCCTCAACCCCGGGGACGAGGGGTTCGACGCGGAGAAGCCTAAGTTCTATGTGCTGGACATGTTCCCCTACCCCTCAGGGGTCGGGCTGCACGTCGGGCATCCGTTGGGATACATCGCCACCGACATCGTCGCCCGCTACAAGCGGATGACCGGGCACAACGTCTTGCACCCGATGGGGTATGACTCGTTTGGGCTCCCCGCCGAGCAGTTCGCGGTCGAGCACGGGGTGCACCCAAAGATCACGACCGACAAGAACATCGCCAACATGACCCGGCAGCTCAAACGCCTTGGGCTTAGCTACGACTGGGACCGCTGCCTGGAAACGACAGACCCGGGGTACTACAAGTGGACGCAGTGGATTTTTCTTCAGCTATATAAGAGCTGGTTCAACCCCGTGTCGCGCAAGGCTGAACCGATCAGCGAATTGTTACAGGCGCTGGAAGCGGGCGACTACGACATCGGGCCGGACGGAGAACTGGTCAGTGATGCGCTGGACGGCGTGATGGACACGCTCGGCGGGGTCGAGCCCGGAGCCCGCAAGTGGACTGAGTTGGCACCCGATCAACAGGCACGCCTGCTGGATGAGTACCGCCTGGCGTACCTGGCGGAGGTCCCGGTGAACTGGTGCCCGGCTTTGGGGACGGTGCTGGCGAATGAGGAGGTGACTAACGAGGGTAAATCCGATCGTGGGAACCACCCTGTCTACAAGCGGCCCATGAAGCAGTGGATGCTGAGGATCACCGCGTACTGCGAACGGCTGGCGGACGATTTACGTTTGGTCGATTGGCCCGAGCCGATCAAGCTGATGCAGCGGAACTGGATAGGCCGCAGCGAGGGGGCGGAGGTGCATTTCCCGCTGGCGTTCGGGTCGGCGGAATCGCCTGACGAGGTCATCACGGTGTTTACGACCCGGCCGGACACGCTGTTTGGTGCGACGTATATGGTGTTGGCACCGGAACACCCGCTGGTCGAATCGATCACGACCGACGAGCAGCGTCAAGCGGTCAAAGACTACCAGGCTCTGGCCGCGGCACGCAGTGACATCGACCGCCAAGCCGAGGTGAAGGAGAAGACCGGCGAATTTACGGGGGCGTACGCGCTGAACCCGGTGGATAACGACAAGATCCCGATCTTGATCGCCGACTACGTCATGATGGGCTACGGGACCGGGGCGATCATGGCTGTGCCCGCGCACGACCAGCGCGACTCCGACTTCGCCAAACAGTTTGGGCTGCCGATCAAGCCGGTGGTTCTGCCGACGCAGGACTGGCTCAAGCACCACGCACCCGACGGCTGCGACAAAGAAGACACCCACGACCTGATGGCTCACTACGTCGCGGCACCCAAGACATTCGACGCGGCCTACGGTGGGACCGGCGCGGGGATCAATTCCGAGAACGGCGAGGTCAGCCTCAACGGGCTGCCGACCCCGGACGCCAAGTCCGCCATGAACGAATGGCTTGCACGGCGGGGCTTTGGCAAAAGCACGGTCCAGTACAAGCTGCGCGACTGGTTATTTAGCAGGCAGCGGTACTGGGGCGAGCCGTTCCCGATCCTGCACGCGCCCGACGGCCACATCATCCCGGTCCCCGAGGAAGACCTGCCGGTCGCGTTGCCGGAGATGGACGACTTCAAGCCCAGCGCAAGCGACGATCCCAACGCCCCTCCGCAGACGCCGTTGAGTCGTGCGCCGGATAGTTGGAAGACCGTCGAAGTTAACGGCGTGAAGTACACCCGGGAGCTGAACACGATGCCGCAGTGGGCCGGGTCCTGCTGGTACTACCTGCGCTATCTGGATGCGGGGAACGATGAACGCTTCGTCGGCAAGGAGGCGGAGCAATACTGGATGGGCGACAACGGGACCGACCTGTACGTCGGCGGGGCCGAGCACGCGGTGCTGCACCTGTTGTATTCGCGTTTCTGGCACAAGGCGCTTCACGACCTGGGCCACGTCGGCACACCCGAGCCGTTTGGGCGACTGTTTAACCAGGGTTATATACAGGCGTATGCCTACACCGATCAGCGCGGCGTGTATGTCGATGCCGAGAAGGTCCAGGAATCAGACGGTGCTTTTACTTTCGGTGGCGAGCCGGTGTCCCGCGAGTTCGGGAAGATGGGCAAGAGCCTGAAGAACGCGGTCGGACCCGATGATGTCTGCGAGCGCTACGGCTGCGACACGCTTCGGCTATACGAGATGTACCTGGGCCCGCTAGATCAGTCCAAGGTCTGGAACACCCGCGACATCGTCGGCGTGCACCGGTTCCTGCAACGGCTGTGGCGGAATTTCGTGGATGAAGAATCCGGCGAACTGCTGGTCACCAGCGATCGTACGGAAGAGCCCCTGAAACGCAAGCTACACAAAACGATCAAGCGTGTGACCGATGCGATGGACGCGATGGCGTTTAACGTGGCAATCGCGGCGATGATCGAATTGAATAACGAGCTGGTCGGGCTCAAGACAATCCCCCGCGAGGTCGCGGAGAACATGCTGCCGTTGCTCGCGCCGTCGGCACCACACATCTGTGAAGAACTATGGAAGCGGATGGGTCACGACGGCTCGATCAGCACCACCAACTGGCCCACCCACGACCCGGCGATGCTGATCGAAGACACCATCGAGTACCCGGTGCAGGTCAACGGCAAGCTGCGCGGCAAGGTCACCGTCCCGACCGACGCCGACGACGCGGCGATTGAGGCGGCGGCGAGGGAAGACGAAAACGTCGCCGAGCACATGGCGGGCAAATCAGTGCGGAAGGTGATCGTGGTGCCCAAGCGGTTGATTAATATCGTGGTGGGCTAAGAGAAGAGGTTATCCGCAGATTTCGCAGATGACACAGATTAGGAACAGAGAAAGTGATGGTTGATCAGGCAAGAGACCCTCAGACGTATGCGATCATCGGTGCCGCGATGACTGTGCATGGGGCCTTGGGCAGTGGGTTATTGGAGGCGGTTTACCAAGAAGCGCTGGCCATTGAACTGGAAGAGCGCGGCGTACCATTTCGGCGGGAAGTTAACCTGCCGCTAAAATACCGGGGCAGGATACTGGACACCTCATATCGCGCCGACTTCATCTGCTATGATTCTGTCGTTGTAGAATTGAAGGCATTGGGCGGTTTGACACGCACAGAAGAGGCCCAAGTGATTAATTACCTAAAAGCCAGTGGGTATCAGGTCGGCCTACTATTTAACTTCGGGTCGGGGTCACTGGAGCATCGCCGTCTTGTTCTTTCCCAATCTGCGTCACCTGCGAAATCTGCGGACACCTCCCCATGATCTTACTGATAGATAACTACGACAGCTTCACCTACAACCTGGTCCAACGGATCGGGGAACTGGATGCCTCGTTGGACCTGCGGGTGATCCGCAACGACAAGGTCACGGCCGAGGAGGCGGTGGCGATGAAGCCGGACCACGTGATCGTCTCGCCGGGGCCTTGCACGCCCTTGGAGGCGGGGGTGAGTTGCGAGGTGGTCAAGGCGTTTGCGGGGAGGGTGCCTCTGTTGGGTGTGTGCCTGGGGCACCAATCGATCGGGCACAGCTTCGGGATGGTGGTTCAGCGGAACGACAAATTGATGCACGGCAAGACGTCACCGATCCATCACGACGACAAGACTATTTTTTCCGGGCTGAGCAACCCCTTCATCGCGACGCGTTACCACAGCCTGATCGTGACCCGGGACAGCTTCGACGATAAACGGTTTGAGATCAGCGCCTGGACCGATGAAGACGAGATCATGGGCCTGCGTGCCAAGCCCGGCGTGTTCGGCGATGCACCGGTCGAGGGCGTACAGTTCCACCCCGAGAGTTTCCTGACACTCGAAGGCCCGAGGATGCTGGCAAACTTCCTGGGGTTGCCCGCGCCGCAGATCGAACAGACCGCATAACACATTTCCTTAGATAAGTGCCTTTACTAAGGGGAATCAATAATTACCTCACAAGGCAATTTCTCGGAGCTGCTATATGTTGATTGACACGTCAAATCTTAAACGCACCCAACAAAAAGCTCTGCTGCTTATCCATTGCATTCTCTCGTTCACTGGGCTAGCGCTCCTTATTTCCGGTATAATTTGGCCGGGCCAATCAGACAGTATCTGGCGAATTTTCTTAATGACCTTTGGCGGAGTTTTCTTTGGGGGATCACTTGCCACTCTAATATCTACGGGTTGCAAACACTTCATACAGAAGAAAAACAACCCATCCGATGACGATCAGATCAAACTCAATCAGCTCCGGCGAGAGCACCATTACTACTATGTATCTTGGGATGCGGGTAAGCGGTACTGGCGGTATCTCTTCTTCGACTTCTCGAAAGCAATGTCTGGTGATCGCCTAAAATTTACATCCGAAATATCACATCCTGCGAATGGGACCATACTCAAATACCGGAGTATGGTCTATGTTCGAAATCAACAAATCATCATGCACCATTATGGTATAAACTCAAACGACCTAACCATAGATCTATTCCCGCTCAAAAGTGAGTTTACCGCAGAAGGCGTGATAACTGGGATTTCTTCCCATACCGATTGGGATGGCAACAAAAAGATCGACCGAGCAATTTTAGCTGCAAGCCCTATTCACAAACGAAAAACAGGGGATCAAGGGCTCATCCAAAATCCAGATGATGAGAAACTACTTGACAACTCATGGCTGAGTGACCGATCTGTTCAAGCACTCCTTGAACCGGTTTGATCAATTGTAATAATAGTCGAAGACACCTGTACGCTGACTTGCTCCCCCTTCATTCGCATCACTTACGGATGTGTTCTGCGCGGAGTTGGTGTCTTGCGTTGAACAGCCTGCCGTAGATCAGCAGCCCCATGAGGATGCAGCAGAGGCTGGTGGCGGCGGCGATCATAAACATCACAACGATCTGGTACTTCGCGGCTTCGGCGGGATCGGCTCCGGCGAGGATCTGGCCGGTCATCATGCCGGGGATCGCGACGATGCCGACAACGGACATGCTGTTGAGGATCGGGATCATGCCCCGACGGACGGCGTCACGCAACGGGCCGCGGGCCGCCTCCCAACGAGTTGCACCCATAGCAAGATCCATCTCGATGTGGTCCCGTTTCTCGCGCAGGTTGGTCAGCAGATGGTCGACGCACAACGACACGCCGGTCAGGCCGTTGCCCAGGATCATGCCCAGCAGAGGGATCATGTAGCGGGGTTCGTACCAAGGATCGACACCGACGATCAGTCCGGTGACGACGATGGTGGTGAGCATCGCGCTGACGGTCAGGCTGATCAGTGCAAGCAAAGTCAACCCGGGAAACCTGCTTTCAGACCGCTGCACCGCCGCATGGCTCGCCGTCAACAGCATCACCGCCACGATCACCGCGAGGAGCCAATGCGACCTGGGTTCAAATACAAATCGAAGGATCAAGCCAAGCAGCATCAGTTGCACGACGGTGCGGACCGACGCGATCAGCAGCCGCTTCTCAAGGCCGAGCCGAAGCATCAGGCTGACTATCCCGGCAACCAGGACCAGTCCGGCGG
>JAJDCT010000280.1 GCA_029260695.1 Phycisphaeraceae bacterium | reverse complement strand
GCTTCAACTTCCAGCGCTAGCACAAGCGTGTGTAGCGCAAAGGCGAACAACAAGACTGAGGTAAATACCGTTGATGACTTCATGGCCAAATCTCCCGATAAGAAGCAACACAAACCACACCCCCTCAATCGCAACACGATTAACGCGTCAAGCCCCGAGGCCTTGCCAGACCAGCATTACCGGCTGTTCTGATGCCGCCCGAGAATCATGCGATCACCCGGTCGCCTACATATATGATTGTAACACACCACCACCTCCAATCAGGTCAATCCTATATTTCTGCATAACAGATTCCGGCATATAACCACTCAGAGACCTTAAGCACTCCCGGGGCATGTACCGCCGGCATCCATAAGCGGGGCGGGGCATAAGGTCCGCCGTCAGCCCGATCCTGCACCTACCCCCCAAGCCGGTTGATCTGCTTGTACCTCACGCAGCCCACCTCGTGGTCATTGACCATCCCCACCGCCTGCATCAACGCGTAGCAGATCGTAGACCCGACGAACTTGAATCCACGCTTCTTCAGGTCCTTGCTCATCGCATCAGACTCGGGTGTCGTGGCGGGGATGTCTTTGAGTGACTTGCGTTTGTTCTTGATCGGCTTGCCCCCAACAAACTGCCAGAGGTAGGCATCGAAGCTGCCGAACTCTTTTTGAACGGCAAGGAAAGCCTTGGCGTTCCCGATCGACGCGGCCACCTTCGGCCGGTTCCGCACGATCCCCGGGTCCGCCAGGAGTTTGTCGACCTTACGCTGGGTGTACCGGGCGATCTTGGCCGCATCGAAGCCGTCATATACCTTGCGGTAGTGCTCACGCTTTTTGAGGATCGTGTCCCAACTCAGCCCCGCCTGCGCTCCTTCGAGGATAAGAAACTCAAACAACAGCCGATCATCATGCACCGGCACACCCCACTCGGTGTCGTGGTAGTCGTGCTGATGTTCTTTATGAGCCCATTCACAACGCCTCATCGTTTTACCTCAACCGTCAAAGGCCAACCCCGAACATGGTCCGCATGCGGACGGATGTCTGTCGGGTACGTGACCTTGAAATCCAGGTAATGCGTGCCGGCGGGCAGATTCAGCGGGGCGGTTAAAACCTGAACCGTGTTGGATCGGCCATGTGGGTCTTCACCAGGCGCCAACGCGACATCTTTGCGCAGCGCGTAGTCGGCCTGGATCACCCGGACGACCTTCATGGCATGCCAGGGCGGGTCACCCACGCTGTAGTTGAGAACCTCGCTGGTCTTGGGGTCTGTTTGTGGCGGGTCGTTCGCAATGCGGTAGGCCACTTCCATCGGCATGTATTCATAAGAATAGTGAAACCACACGATCAGTTCAGAGGGTTTGCCAGCCGTCGGAGGGTAGGGCGACGTAGTCCCCGAGAGGCCCGCCTCATCTAGGGAAAGCTCGGACCACAACGGCGATCCGGCTTTCAGGTCTCGCTCATAGGGATCGGACGACGAGGGTGAAGAAGCTTCGAGGGGAGGGCCCTTCGCCACGCCGCATCCCGTGGCAAGCAGCAGCGCCACGACCATCCAGACCGTGGCTATTTTCATTGGAACGTACATCGGTGAAGACCTCGTTGGGTGGATCAATAGCGTTACGCCAATCTACCGGATACCTAGGCAACACGCACCCGATCGATCTCCATCACCCTGACTGGCTGCCTGTAGCACAACAACCCAGCAAAGTGGGTGATATGACCAAAACGGGCAAGTTTTTGCTTGCTATCGGTTGGTTATTCAGCTGTTGGAATTTTTATCATCTATATTCACAGGCTATATTCAGATTAATCTAGCTTTTGATTGGCTCCCGCGATATTATTGCGGGAGTAGGGTCCGGCAGCATGTCCATACAGATCCAGTTGTCAGCTTTCACCAACCGAATTTTTTCCACTCAGCACAAAGGAGAAACGCGATGAAGCCGTTGTTCTTTGGTCGGTACATGATGGCAAACTTGGTTGTGGCGTTCCTGATGTTTGGGGCAACCGCCATAGCGGACGACTTACCAATCAATGAGACGATTACGCCTGGCGATACCCTTTTCGTTCGATTCCAACTGACCGATATGGGTTTGTTTCCTGATCCGTTCAACGGTGTAGGGGCCAACTTCGACTTCTCCGGCTCGGCGACTAACTTCACATTTGAATTGGCCCTTTACAACGATAGCGACCAGGTGGTGGGCACATTCGGGCCACAGTTTGCTCCACAGGGATCCGGCCTGGGCCCCACCTATGTCGATACGAATCTGGGAGGTGGGCCCGCCGCCGGTGGCAGCCGAGTACCGGCTGATCTGTCCAGCTATCTCGATGGAAACGGCATGGCGTCATTCACGCTGGTCAGTGGCCCGAACATTCTCGTCACCACGTTTGAGCCCTTGTTCGGGTTTCACAGCGGTAGCTCAGGGAGCAGCCCGATTATCCCACACATCCAGACCCACGCGGTCAACGAATTCCCCGTGCCTATCCCCGAACCGGCTGTCGGCGTCGTGATTGGGCTGGCATGTGTGACGATACTGCATCGGCGAAAGTGGCGCTAATCATCCCATCAAGGCCCGGCCTGGTCGGGCTGTAGGTCAAATCCGGGATTGAATACGCTATGTATCAGCTAGGCGAACTTCCAGGCCGTGTGTGCCTGGGAGTTTTGTCTTGGATGCATGGGGTCGCTATCCTGCCCGCACTATGAGCATACTAGTCGACAAAAATACCAAACTGATCTGCCAGGGCATCACCGGTTCGGCCGGGGCGTTCCATACCAAGGGCTGCCTGGACTATGGCACCCAAGTGGTCGGGGGGGTGACCCCCGGTAAGGGCGGGCAGAAGGACGACAACGGCCTGCCGATTTTCAATACCTGCATCGAAGCCGTCCAGGCTACCGGGGCGAACGCGACGATGATCTTCGTGCCCCCGCCGTTCGCCGCCGACGCGGTACTCGAAGCCGCCGATGCCGGGATTCAGATGATCCTCTGCATCACCGAGGGCGTCCCCGTCCAGGACATGATGAAGGTCAAGAAGACACTGGCTCAGGACAAGTACGACGGCATCCGCCTGATCGGACCGAACTGCCCGGGCATCATCACACCCGGCAACCCCGGCGAGGGCTGCAAGATCGGGATCATGCCCGGTTACATCCACGTCGCTGCCGGGGCCGGCAAGAGCGGCAAGAACGTCGGGATCATCAGCCGGTCCGGCACGCTGACCTACGAAGCCGTCTGGCAGGCGGCCAACCACGGGCTCGGGCAGACGACTTGCATCGGCATCGGCGGCGACCCCGTGCGCGGGATGGACTTCATCGACTGTCTTGAGCTGTTTAACGCCGACGATGCAACCGACGGGATCATCATGATCGGTGAGATCGGCGGCAGCGACGAAGAAAAAGCCGCCGCCTACATCAAAGCCAACGTCAAGAAGCCGGTCGCGTCGTTCATCGCAGGACGCACCGCGCCCCCCGGCCGGCGTATGGGCCACGCCGGAGCGATCATCTCCGGCGGCGAGGGCGGCGCGGACTCCAAGATCGCCGCGCTCAAAGACGCCGGCTGCCACATCGCCGAATCCCCAGCCGACTTAGGCAGCACCATCGCCAAAGCGCTGGGTGTGTGAGGCCCGCGACACCTTCCTGGGACTCAGCATGAGATTGCGCAATGAACATCCGATACTCCAACTCGTTGGCTGGCGTATCACCTGAACACCTGCAAGGGTTCTTCGTCGGCTGGGCTCGGCCGTTATCGCCGGAACAACATCTGGCCATGCTTACGAGAAGCGCGTTTGTCGAACTGGCGATCGACCCGCAGAGCAGCCTTGTGGTGGGTTTTGTTAATGCCCTATGCGACGGGGTTCAGGCCGCCTTTATCCCCTGCCTGGAAGTATTGCCAGCCTACCAGCACAACGGCATAGGATCTCAATTGGTCAGGCGGTTGCTTGCCCGGTTAGAGCATATCCCCGCGGTCGATCTTGTGTGTGATCAAGAGCTTCAACCCTTTTACGAAGCATTCAACATGCGCCCGGGTGTATCGATGATGATACGTCGCGCAAGCGCCGGATGAAGCGTCATGGACGACCCGCATCACCTATTGGCATTACTCAAGGATCGTGACTGCCCCTGCCCGGCTTGCGGGTACAACCTCCGCGGCGCGAATCAGCTTGCCTGCCCCGAGTGTGGCAAAGCGTTTGACCCCACTATACTGTTAAACCGACGCGCACGATTCGACGCGGCGTGGTTGACAATGGTGATCGCATATTCAATAGCATTGCCATGGAGCATTTTGTATGTCTGGCAGCGTTTGCTGATCCGTGGCCGTGTGCACTACGCCGACGACTGGAACTCCAGCATTAAAGATTACGGCAAGGCATTCCTCGATCGATCTAAGGAAGAAGCGATATGGATGCTCGCCTCCTCGGCCTGGTGGCTGAGTGTGCCATTCGTGTTGGCGCTGCTGATCACTTTTCGTCGAAGGATTCTTGGCTGGCCGAAAGCGGTGCGCTGGGCCTTGGCGGTCGCCTGCGTGGTGATGGTGCTGTTGGCGTACCGCCGATGGCAGTGGTGGTATTACAGCCTCGGGTTCAACGGCAGCCGATACGCCGACTGGCCGATGTGGTACATCGACTAGGCGGTGCGATATTCACGCCACCGCCAGGGTTCGGTTTACTGATCCTGCCATTGATCGGGTGTCAGCACGTCCATCGAACTGATCGCAAACATGACCGTCGCGGCCTCGGTGTATGCGTTGGATCGGCCGAAGTCCATTTCCACGCTAACCTGCGTCAAAACAAGCACGCCAAGCCAGATGCGTTGGACTGTGTAAGGCGCCGATGACGTCCCGAGCAGGTGGCCGTCTTTATCAAATACAGCGGCGTATACCGTGTAATCGACTTCATCGAATGTGGTGCTGTTCCCCGCGAGCGTTGCGGTCAGGCGTGCCGAGTCGTCCAGGGCGAACCGCGCTTCGTGGAACCCCAAAAGGTGGAAAGTACTGCCTTGCCACTGGACGGCATCGGATTTCAGGTCCAGCCCAACCGGTTGATCCAAGACCAGGGGGGCCGCGCCGGGCACCACCTCTTCAACCCCCGCCGGACGATCTCCTCCAGCACGGACGAGTTCGGCGACCCCGGCGGTGAAGACGATCACGACCAGCAAGGAAATTATTTTTGAGTACATGTCAAGACTCCTTAGGTGCGAGGTCTGCGCACCGAGTTAGACTCACATGACGGGCCATGGTTCCTCTGAATACAAAAAACTAAACAGGCCGGATCACCGCGACCGCCTGGGGTTCCTGCCCGATGGCGTCGCGCGGGTTTGGCGCGGCTCTTCCAAAGAGGGGGCAGACGAGGGCGTGTCACCAGGCGATTGTTCGTGTTCGGTGCCAGATTCGACCTGCGTCCCCTCGCCTTCTTCCGGGGGCGCGTTGTGCTCTTCGTTGGCGAACTTCCCGAAGATCATCCGGCCGGCGGAAGTCTGCAGGGTGCTGGTGACGATCAGATCGACGTGCTGGCCCAGGTGGGACTTGCCATACTCAACGACGACCATGGTGCCGTCATCGAGATAACCCACGCCCTGGGTCGGGCCTTCGCCGCCCTTGACGAGTTTGACATGCAGGTGTTCGCCGGGCAGCACTACCGGGCGGAGCGCCTTGGCCAGGTCGTTGAGGTTGATCACGTCCACCCCCCGGAGGGTGGCGACCTTGTTGAGGTTGAAGTCGTTGGTCATGACCCGGCCACGGATCTTCTGGGCCAGCGAAATCAGCTTCTGATCCACGTCCGCGCCTTCGGCCTCGGCGTCGTCGATCACGACCTCGATGACCTGGTTTTCCTGGAGCTTCTGGAGCATGTCAAGGCCACGTCGGCCACGGGCCCGCTTGAGCTTGTCTGCGGAGTCGGCGATCTGCTGCAATTCATTTAGCACGAACCGGGGCACAATCAACGTCCCCTGCATCACCTGGGTGTGGATGATATCCAGGACCCGGCCATCGACGATGACCGACGTGTCCAGCAGGACAGGCCGGCTGCCCCGGATCTCTTTGGCAAACTCGACGTAGGGGATAACAAACCGGAAGTCGTCCTTGGTCTGCAAGACAAGGGAGATACCGATGTAGCAGGTGATCAGCCCGATGATGACCTTGACGCCGCGGAGCAGATTCAGGAACGCGGCCCGTGCCGGGTCATATTCCGGCGCGGTGAGCACGCCGATCAGGTCGACCACGAACGAAAGCGCAAACGCCGCCAGCAGCCCGGCAACTAATCCGAGGAAGACGCCTGAGATCGCCGAGAGTTTCTTGTGACGGGCGAAGGCGTCGATGGCAATGATCGCCGCGGTGATCCCGACCGTGACACCCAGCAGCAACACGAACTGGGGGAAGTCGACGTTAGCGCCCCACTGGTTGGAAAGCAGATACAGCGACGTGACCGCGGTAGCCAGGAGGATGAACGCCCCACGCAGGATATAAAGAATCATGGATGTAAGTCCTTATGGATGTGCCTCCCCGGTGATATATATGGTTAAAGCATACGCGTAAACCCCGCTTGAGCCAAGGGATTTGCCAGTAAATGTTACGGTGGTTATGGTCACCGTCTCGTTGACGGGTCGGCGGCCTCGCCGCAGACAATCCGTCGCGGAGACAGACGGCCGGGCCCGGTGCACGGGTTGGCTCGCGAACCGGGTCAGGCCTTGATCGGAGCAGCCCTAAGCGGTGTCGGCCCGGTGCCGTCGGTGTCCTGGCCGTCTGTCCCCGCGATGTTTTTGTTGCTTCATTTCTCCCTAAAGGCGGTTGTGCTGCCACAGGCACGATCGGACGGGCATTGAGGGTCGGGTTTTTTATGGAAAACAGTCGACTCAGGGCCACGGCGACCTGTTTAGAGATGCTGCTGGTCTTCGCGGTCGCGCTGGCGGTCTTGTCCCAGTTCATCAGCCCGACACCCCACGTCGACGAGTTCTTTCACGTCCTGGCAGCCAAGTCACTGCTAAACAACGGCACGCTGGTCATCAACGATGGCGGCGAGCCCTACACCCGGGCCCGGGCTTACACCTACGCGGTAGCCGCCAGCTACAGATTGTTCGGCGAGGGGTGGGCGTCGGCTCGGCTGCCGTCACTCCTTTCGGGGGCGATTCTGGTCTCGCTGGTGTTCGCTTGGCTTAAGTGTGTGGCGGGCCGACGGGCAGCGTGGATCGGTGCGCTGCTGCTGGGGCTCGCGCCGGATGTGATCGGCTTCTCATCGATGGTCCGGTTCTACCTCCCCCATGCGATGTTCGTCTGGCTGACACTGATGGGTGTGTATCTACTCTTGACCGTCAAACTATCGCGAGGGCGGATGCTCCTGGCGGGGGGGCTTGCGCTTGGGTGCTTGCTGATGGCGGCACACCTCCAGACCACGACCGCGATCGCCACGTTGGCCGTCACGATATGGGTTGGGACCGAGTTGGTCGCTTGGCTGATGCGTTGCGACCGGGAACAGCGCCGCCAAACGGTGGTTTGGATCGTGATCATACTGACCGGCGGCGTCCCGCTGATCTTGCTGGGGCTGGAATTCACTGGTGCA
>JAJDCT010000279.1 GCA_029260695.1 Phycisphaeraceae bacterium | reverse complement strand
ATCCTGGCCGGGTTATTGAATCATCAAACGCCTTGGCGAGACAGGAACAACTGGACCCTGGCGCGGGGACCGGTTGAATCGTTCGAAGACCCGTATGACCGCCGTTCGACGACCCTGACGCTGGTCGACGCACCGGTTAGCCTGGATCTATCACACAGGCTACAAAGAGAAGCCCCTCCACCGTCTCTGGTGCAGACAAGTCCGCGTATATGTATGAGCTGAACCCCTTGCGTTGATGAGGGGCAATATCACATGAACCCCCGGATTGCATTCTAAAATACCCAATGTCTGACGCAGCCGGGATCAGGCCCATGCGGTTCGTAGTGCATCGCGTTGGTGAGAGCGTCGTGCATCGCGGACACGGTTGATGTGCCGACGGACCGTGCGTTTGAGCCGGTTGGCGGCCTTATCGACCGCGGTGTAGATGTCGGTGTGGTTCTGCTCGACGATGACCGACTCACGGTGCATGAGGTGGACCTCCATGTGGCAGCGCTTGGTCCCCGGGCCGTGCGGGCCGCTGATGTCTTCGAGCCTGACGGTGACACCGGTGATACGGTCTTCAAACCGATCGAGAGACAATCCTATTCGATGATTTGCGTACTCGGTGAGGCTGGATGTGACGTCGAGGTGGACTCCAACAACTTCAATCTTCATGCGTCCGCTCCATTCGAAAAAGGGTTGGCAGGTCACATGTTGCTTCTACGTCTATTATGCCGCGCCGGTTCGCACCTGACAAGGAAAACTTAACACAAGCCGATAACGAAACGGTTTTTCCACCATCACACCGGGGGGCCCGAACACCCCCTGGGGAGCTTCAATGGCCGACACCCCCCTGCGGTCCACGGGAAGGCCTCCAGCGCGGGCGTACAAGCCAGATGCTGACCAACACCAGAATGCCAAACACTGTGTAAGCCAACGCAAACACCCACCAATCGGCTTCAAAGAAGATCAAACGCCGGACGCGATCGGCGATAAATCCCATCTCGTATCCCTGCTGACCCGCCCGACGGCGGAGATAGCTCTCCAGTGTCGTCAGCGGGCAGACGATCCCAAGCCAGGCCTGCGCCACCACCAGTAATATCGCCGCAAGATGTGCCAGCCTGAACCACCGGTTACGCACCCACCGCCACCGCATCGCCCCACCTAACAAAACCAGCAATAAACCCAGCACCACGAACGCAACAAATCCCGCGTGCAGGACAAGGACCAGGTCGGCCAGTGTTTCGTTGGACATCAAGAGGCTCGGGTATCAGGTGTCGGTCCGTTGAACCAGGTATACGCAACTGTCTCCTATGTTATCAACTACCCACGAGGATTAGCCTCCGGGCCAGGCTATCTGGATTGGGGTGGTTGCTTAAAGCTGCTGATATACTCATGTCCCGGATGCTCGGCGGTGTGACCGAACCAACTCTAATTTGCATGGCTTCAACAGCGGCCTGTTCACCAGATATTGGGGAAAGAATACAGATGACACCTACAAGCCTGCGTTATCTACTGATTATTGTGACGCCACTACTTCTCACGACAGCCGTGTGCTCGGAATCCATGCCCTTAGCCGGTTCCAAGGAGCTTGCTTATGTGATCCCACCGGGGTGGACGTATCACCGGAAAGACACGAATGTCAAGCTCTTAAAGGAAGACCTCCGTCTTCTGCTTACAGCCGTCCCACTCGGTGCGGACACACCACCGCTCACACAAGATTCCGTCGATGTGCTTGTGAGAGAAATGACACAGATATACACCACGGGCGCCGTCGTAAAGGAACCGCCGTTGGTTCATCTAAAAGGGCTGACCGGGAGTCACGCCACCTTTGAAGAGGCTTCATTGGTAGGCAAAGCCGATGTCCCTGGCAATTGGAAATTTGCAACGTCCGGTTTAGTAGTGTTCAGCAACTCCATGGCGCATTTCACTGTGTTGGCCAATTCTCTTGACGCGCCGCTTTACCAGGAAGCGATATCAATCGTCACATCATTAGATTTCCATGATGCGGTTCCCGGGCCGACCGCTGTCTTGGCCCCGGCCCAGGACTTGAAGATCCTGTTTGAGACACCCCCCTTGTTTCGTATCAAGAGTGGCCCAACCAGGAAGGGATACACCTATATCGGTACCTCGAGAGACGGCTTTACGGTGTCGGTCTTTGTTAAAGCCAGGAAAGGCCGCAAGCAGGGTCACAAGGCCTGCGCGGATTTCTATTGGGAACAGAGCCAACAGAATCCCATGGTCGATCAGTCTACCGTCGTAACCAGACAGGAAGATGAAAGAGTCGTTGTCTCGTACCGGATACGGGGAGAGCTTGAGGGGAATCAATTCGATATCCCCAATCTCAACCTCTACTTTGAACACAAGCGTGCGTGGATAGACGTCCACATTTCAAAATTTCCTTTCGAAGAATCCGATCAAGTTGTGTTGGATACGTTCGTGAAGTCGCTTAAATACGGGCCTGATATTGAGCAAGACGTATCTGAGGACACGGGCAAGCCACCTGGCTGAGCCCAGTGGCCTTGGTTAGCCGCTGATGTCGTAATCTTGATGGCCTTCTCGAAACACGGCGAGGCAGGCGGTGTGGCCGTGGATGTGGTTCTGATCGCCGACGGGTCCGATCTCCCCGGCACAGAAGAATCCGGCCAGGGGTGTGTTACCCAGCGCGTCGTACACCATGGATGCGTCCGCGTGGGGATAGTCAAACAGGTGTTCGCCCCGCCCAGAACAGCTAAAGAGCAAGGCACCTTGCGCGTCGCCGTGGACCTTCTGGGCGGTGAGCATCATCTTGAAGTCGTCTGCGGCGCTCTGTGCGTCACGGATGTGGAACTGGATCGTCTGTCCGGTGCGGACGCGTGTGTCGCCGATGGCGATGTAGCCCTCGTCGGGATCGACGCCGACCATCGCCCTGATCAGGAAGTCACCGCGTCCGAAGCGTGATTTGTACTCGTTGATGACCCGTCCGACGTGCAGGCCGTTGGTTTCAAGCAGGTGCCGGTCGGCGGGATCTAACCGGGCGGCAATCTGCCGTAGGGCTAAGAGTGGTTTGATACCGCCGAGTTCCTGGACAATGTGCCGGTGGCTTTTGGTAATGACCATGGGGTCACCGATCGCGCGGCAGCCCTGACTGACGGTGGTCTGCACGTCGACGTTGCCGCCGATCGCGACTCCGACCGCCCCCTCGCTCATCACTGCGTCGTTGAGGATCAGGCGGTTGTGCCCGGACTCTGAGGCGCCGCTGGCCATCCCGCCAAAGACGGGCACCGGGCCGAACGCGGCGGTGAATGCGGGAAGCAGCTTGACCATCGGTGTGCTGAACGGGTCTGCCAGAAGCAGGATCGCACGGGGCTTGGTATCACGTCCTTGCCCCTCATTAGATGCCGCGCTCCCGTCATCGAGTTTGATCGTGTCTCGCAGTGTCGATGGCGAGTCAAGCACAGCCGGCCAATCGAACTGCTCGTAACTAAAGCCCCGTAACGCCGCGCCGGGCATCACCCCTGCCAACACCGACAGCCCGGGGCCATCCTGCATTTCGTGCCTGACGCCAATCACCCCGGAACATGTGCCTCCGAGAATCACCCTGGGGCCAAACGCCGCCTGGATTTCTTTGCAGATCTGCTTGAAGCCCGCATGGTGGTGCATGGTAGCGAAGACCACGACCAGGTCTGCGGTGGATTCGCCGAGGCGCTGCCGCAATGAATCCAGGACCTCACCCTGCGCGTCGGCAGTGTCAGGCAAATCGCTCATCGCCGAGGCGAACCTAAGGCGCTCGGTCGGGCTGGTACTCATCGAGAACTCCTGTGTGGTCGGCAACGGTGCGCAGAGACTCCGTAACTAACACGAGACTATCATACCGCGCCGCCGGCATGGCCCTACACGTTATCAAGCGGGTTTATCAGTGAATCATCACATCGTGCCCACGATCCAAGACCGCAGCCTTCGGTTATGATCTGCCGCATGGAAACAGACGACCTCAAGGCGTTTTTGGAGCTTGCTAAGTCCCGGCGTTCGGTCAGGGATTTTGCCGATCAAGGTGTGTTACCGGCGGGAGTGATCGAGCAGCTACTCGAAGCGGCGAGGTGGGCACCCAGCGGGTACAACCTCCAACCGGTGCATTTTGTGGTGGTGACCGATCCCGACCAGAAGGCGGCGCTCCGTCAGGCGTGTATGGATCAGCGGCAGGTCAGCGATGCGTCGGCGGCGGTGGTGTTTGTTGGGGACCGCGATGTGGTGAAGCATCACTTTGATGGTGTTCTGTCAATGGACCTTGAGGCCGGGGCGGTCAACTCGGAATACGAGCGGCTGTTGCGCAGGTATGTGCCGCTGGCGTTTTCGACCGGGCCGGCGGGCTTGGGTTGGCTCTGGAAGGCGACGCTTGCGCCGTTGATGGGGTGGTTCGCGGCGGTTCCGAGTATGCCGGCGGTTCATCGTCGGTACTGGCTTGCGAAACAGGTGGGGCTTAGTGCGATGAACTTCATGCTCGCCGCACAGGCTGGCGGCTTGGCGACCTGCCCGATGGAGGGATTCGACACCCGTGGGGTCCGGCGCGTGTTGGGTTTACCGCGTGGGATGGAGCCGATGCTGGTTGTGCCGGTGGGGTATGCGGCGAAGACCGACCTTACCAAGACACGTTTGCCGCTGGCGTCACTGGTGCATAACGAAAGATGGCATGAGAGGCATCTGCGTTAAGTTATCGTGTGTTCATGCTGGCACCGCATTTGAGTGATAGCAGGCGTGTCACGTCGCTGCGTTTACGTGACACTTATTCAGCTTCGAGGCTGAGCATCGCCTTGAACGCGGAGCGGTAAACGGTGTAATTCACCAAGGCCATGATCGGGACAACCAGGCCGCCGGCGACCGGGACCCACTGGAACATGATCAGGAAGAAAAAGAGGATGCGGACCCCCCAGCGCAGGAGGAAAGCCCTTGAGCGTGGGATGTATTTTCTAAGCGGCGAAATCAGGGTCATCCGGTAATAGATCACGCCGGGGATCAGACCCACGACGGGGGTCAAGCTGAATAGGGCTGACACCACCAGCACGATCGGGAGCCTGGCGTCGCTGCGTGCGAGATAGACGTTGGCGAATTCGGGATCCTTGAAAAGCTCGTGACCACAGGCTCCACACGTCTGGTGGATGACTCGTGTTTCGAATCGTGTCGCGCAGACCGGGCAGTGTTTTTTCTCGACCAGCTTGTAAGGGTGTGCCTGCGGGTCGGGTGTGGGGTCGTCTAAGGACCGGCCCATGAAACTGATTGAGCGGGGTACAGCGGTCGGGGTCTTGCAGGCGAAGCACTGCACGGCTGATCCGTAGATCATCTCACCACAGTTCGTGCAGGCGATCTTGGATCTTTCTTCCTTGGCCTCAGCTCGCTTGCGTGCCAGGACCAGGATGCCGGCGACGATGCCGATCAACACGAGCATGACGATCGGGAAGAGGATCAACAGGATCGGCCCACTCAGCGCCCAGACATCTTCAGCCCAACTGAATAAGCCTTGAACACCGACATCGTCGTCTTCGTCAGCGTCGATGAAGAAGCCCAACACACCCGAGCGGAGCGTACCCAACCAGAAGACGCCGAGGCCGATCATCAAGGCCGGGAGTGAGTCAGCGAAACCGGCCTGCTGCGTCGCCTCCTGCACGAAGCCGATGTCTTGGATGCTGGCGATCCCCATGTAGGTGATGACCGCCACGATGGGTTTGATGTATTTGTCGACTTCCTGGAAGACGGCACGGATGTCCGGGCTCTTGGTTGCGGCGATTTCCAGCGCGGAGAGCAGACCCAGGATGAGTAAGCAGATATCGCTTGTAAACCAGCCCGGCGCGTCGGCAGCGACGGCTACCATGTCGTCTGAGATAAACGACACATACTGAGGCGTGAAGCGCATCATCATGGCGGTGATGAACGCCGGGACAAAGGCTCTTGAAGCGAAAGGCCCGATCGAACCTGCGCCGAATATCAGTGTGGCGATCTGCATAGACCTCTCCAAGAGGGTAGTCGGGGCAGGCTTGAGGTTATGGCGCGGGGTTTATCCAAGTACGGAAATTCTACGATAAATCTCTATATGTCCGCCTGAATCAGAACCGCCCCCAAGATAAACACGCGGGCTAATGTGGTTAGCGCTGTGGCTCGGCTAGCTACTTCAACTGCTTTTAATAAGTGAAGTGCTTGATCATCTCGCCCTTGTCGCTGATCTCACTCATGGCTTCGATGCCCAGTTCCAGGTGCACGCCGGCCCACTGGCTGGTGACCTTGATGTCAGACGCCTCGGTCTTGACACCCTCGGGTGTGTTGGGGACATCTGAGACCATCAGCAAAGCGCCGCGGGCGATCTGGTTGTAGTGCCCGACGATAAACACGGTGGCGGTCTCCATGTCGATCGCCAGGGAACTGGTAGCGTGCAGCCGATCCAGGAAGCGCTGATCGTGCTCCCACATCCGCCGGTTGGTGGTGAAGACCACGCCGGTACGGTACTCGTAACCACGCGCAACGATCTTGTCGGAGACGAACTTGTGGACCTTGAACGACGGCAGCGCGGGAACTTCAGGTGGGTAGTAGTCGTCGCTGGTGCCTTCGCCACGGATCGCGGCGATGGGCAGGACGAAGTGGCCGATCTCGGTGGAGTGCTTGAGCCCGCCACACTTGCCCAAAAACAATACGGCCTTGGGTGCGCGTGCGCTCAGCAGGTCCATGACGGTCGCGGCGTTGGCGGATCCGATCCCGAAGTTGATCATGCTCAGGCCATTGGTATTGGTCGCGGCCTGCATGGGTCGTTCTTCACCCTGGATGTCGCAACCGAACCGGTCAGCGAAGGCGTGGAGGTAGCTGCGGAAGTTGGTGAGAAGGATGTAGTCGCCGAAGCCGTCGATGGGCATGCCGGTGTACCGGGGGAGCCAGTCGCGGGCGATGTCGATGCGGTCGGGGCGGGGGGCGCGGGTGTCGGTGGGTGCGGTCAATGTGAGGCTCCTGCTTAACACAGCATTTTACCATGAATCAGCATTGACGCACTATCAAAAATACGCCACGCCGTATCCGTAAGAACAAGGATTTCCTTGCCCCCGAGGGATCATCTGATATAAACGACGTCAATCCAAGGTTGTACAAGACGTCAAAGAATCTCCCAGTATTCTTGATAAAGACAAAAGGAGCCCCCGGGTGCCAAACGAACTAGATAGCTCTTCTTGGGAAACAGCAAGGCTAATCCCTGTTTCGGGCATACGCAATGCCGAAGAACAGGAGCGCCGAGCCACATCTGCACTCTTAGCCGTGTTAACCGCCGTAGATGAATTTGGAATAACTCTAGTCAAGCCCTATGGGGCCCCCAAAGGTCGATTGCAGGCATTCATTGAAGTGCCATTTGAATTAGCGGATGGTCGCAATGTTCGCCCTGATGGTCTTATCCAAGTTGTACGCGGAAAACGCTCGTGGTCAGCGTTGATTGAAGTAAAAACCGGTAGCAATGATCTCAAACGAGAGCAGATTGAAGCATACCTAGATGTGGCCAAAGAACAGGAAATCGACTGTGTAATCACGATCTCGAATCAGATAGCGAGGATACCCGGAGAACACCCCGT
>JAJDCT010000278.1 GCA_029260695.1 Phycisphaeraceae bacterium | reverse complement strand
GTTCTGGTCGTTGAAGAGATTGAGCTTCTGCATCGCGGTCTGGTCGGCCTGCTCGGTCTTATCGAGCTGCTCGCGGAGGGTGGTCGGGCCTTTGCCGATGGATTCGAGTCGTGCGAGCTGGTCGCGTACCTGGGTGGCCTGCTCCTCTTTCTGTAGTGCATCTTCTTCGAGCGCGGCTTCTTCATCGATGGTCAGCCGGAACGTATCTACCACACTATCCAGCCGGGCCTTGTCGATCCGGCCATCGGTGTACATCCAGGCAACGAACCCGACCGCTAAGAGCAGTTGAGCCAACAAAAAGCCAACGACTAAGATCCGTAAGGTCTTCATCCAACACCGCCGATCATCAGGTGCCGTGCGTAGCGTGTGGTCGCAAGCTCATCCAGCTCGTTGGTCTCACGGCGGTTCTGTTCGTAGCGCCACTGTGCCTGGTGCTTGTCGCGGAGCAGTTCCAGGCTCTTACGCTGTTTGGTGGCGTCGAGCAGGAGCTGACGTGCCTCATCGATCTGCTTCTCGACACCGGCCAGGCGGACGACGATCTGCCGGGCGCGTTGCGCGGCGTGGCCGGAGTATCGTGCGAACTGACCGACGCGGGTCAGGTCGACTTGGCCGACCAGGCCGTCGGCCAACGATTGTTTCGAGTCACGGATGGTGTCCTGCATCTCGCGTATCTGGTCGTGGAAGATCATGCGGGTCCGCAGGTGCTGGGCCAACTCGCGCTGCCTCTGGTCTTCAACCCTGCGGTGGTGTTCCAGCAAGGTCTGAAACTTGAAATGGAATTTAGCCATACCTGTTTCTCTCGATAGCCTGGCTCCGCCGGGCCGGTGTTACGTTTACCGCGGTGCCGGGGTGGCCGGCTGGCGTGTCCGTTGACTGAGTTGCTGCTGGGCCAGTTGTATCTGCTGGGTCAATGCCATGAGCTGGGACCGTGACGCGTCAAAGTCTGCGGCCCCCTTGACCTCGTTTCGTCCTTGCTGCAGCAAACGGTCGACCGCCGGCTTACAGGCGATCGCAAGATCGAAGTCGGGGTTAGAACCGGGGGCGTAAGCGCCGATATTCAGTAGGTCCTCGACCTGTTGATAGCTGTGGATGAGCTTGAGGACCTGACGCTTGGCCGACTGCTGTTCGGGCCCGGTGATATCGTCCACAACACGGCTGACCGAGGAGAGCACGTCGATCGCGGGGTAGTGGCCCTTCTGTGCGAGGTCGCGTGACAACTGGATGTGGCCGTCGAGGATGCCGCGGCAGGCGTCGGAGATCGGCTCGTTGATGTCGTCGCCCTCGACGAGGACGGAGTAGATGCCGGTGATAGAGCCCTTGCTTGTCCGTCCGGAGCGCTCCAGCAGAGTCGGAAGCATGGAGAAGACACTGGGTGGGTAGCCCTTAGTCGCGGGTGGCTCACCTGCGGCGAGCCCGACCTGGCGCTGCGCCTGACAGAACCGGGTGACCGAGTCCATGATGAGCATCACGTCCAGGCCGCCGTCACGGAAATATTCTGCAATCGCGGCTGCGACAACGGCGGCGCGGATGCGTAACAGTGCCGGTTGGTCGCTGGTAGCACAGACCACGACGCTGCGAGCCAGGCCTTCGGGCCCGAGGTTGTTGTCGATGAAGTCGCGGACCTCACGTCCGCGCTCCCCGACCAGGGCGATGACGCTGACATCGGCGGCGGTGTGCCTGGCCATCGTGCCCAATAGGGTTGACTTGCCGACACCGGGTGCCGCGAAGACGCCGATACGCTGGCCACGTCCGACCGAGTGCAGCGAATCAACCGCACGGACCCCGGTCGCCAGGGGCTGGTTGATCAATGGGCGGTCAAGGGGATCGACCGGGGCCGGGGTCAGCGGGCGGATCAGGGTGTCAGATAGCGGCCCCCTGCCGTCCATAGGCCGACCCATCCCGTCCAAGATCCTGCCTAATAAGGATTCACCCACCCGTGCGAATGGCGAGAAGTGCTCCGCGGTGACCCGGTCGCCTCGGCGGATGCCGGTGGTGGGGCCCAAGGGCATGACGATGGCCTGCTCACGGTCAAACCCGACGACCTCGCCGTCGAGCTTGCTGTGACGCGCATTTTTTTCCTGGATACTCACCATCGCGCCGATCGGGGCGGGCAGGTCGGCGACACGGAGCGCAAGACCGCGCACTTCGATCACGGTGCCGCGCAATTCCAGCGGGGCAGCGTGGTCCAGAATCCGTAACTGGTCGGTCAGAAGACTCATTGACAACCTCACCCTGCGAAAGACATGCCACGCGGCACAGAAATGTTCAGGCCCCCTGCCCTGGATCACTGTCGGTGTCCAGATCATTCATAGGATCAGGCTCGGGCTCGGGCTGGGGCCCAGAGTCATCCGCTACAAGAAAATCGGTTGGGATCTGGCCGGGTTGGTCGGCCAGTGTCTGCTCGGGGTCGGCGTCGGTGTCTGCCGGGAGGATCAGGTCTACGACCCGGCGGATCTGAGTCTCGATGGTGGCGTCGATCTGTCCCTGTCCGTAGGACACCAGGCAACCGCCGGGGCTGACCTGGGTGTCTTCCGCCAGGTGGATGTGTTCGAGGTGATCGAATTCGGCGAGGAGTTGGGGGAGCGCTTCAGAAATCACGGCAAGGTCTGCGGGGCTGACACGGACGGATACATCCATCGGCCTGAGCACCAGCGCCAAGGCGCCGGCGACCTGGTCCACGACCACCGAGGGGTCGACCTCAATCACGCGGTGCACCAGCCGTTCGGCCATCCTCAGAGCGAATTCAGTGACCACCTGCCTCGCCTCGATGGCCATCCCCTTGGTCTGGGCGTCCCACTGCCCCGCAACGTCAGACCAGGCGGCGTGGAGTTGTGCGAATTGTTCACGGAACTCAATCAAGGCGTCCTGACGGCCTTGCTCGCGGCCTTCGGCGAGCCCCTGCTCGTAGCCTGCGGATTGGCCCTGCTCAAAACCGATCTCTTCGGCACCGGCGATCAATTCCTTGGCTTTGACCTCCGCATCGGTGACGATGGAGCCGGCCTTGTCTTCCGCGGCCATCCGCAGACGCGCCGCCTGCCGACCCAGATCGCCCAGGTCCAGCACCACCGCGTCCTTGGTGAACCCGACCGTGTTGTTTGCTTTGATGACAGACATTGTGGGAGCCCTTAGCTGTTAGCCCTCTGCCGTTCGCACAGAGCGTGAATCCTCATACGACCATTTCGCCTGCACCGCCCCGGCCACTGATGATGATTTCGCCAGCGTCCTCCAGGCGACGCACGACATCCACGATCCGTTGCTGCGCAGATTCGACATCGCTCATACGCACCGGGCCCATGTATTCCATGTCCTCGCCGATCATCGTGGCGGCACGCTCGGACATGTTCTTGAAGACCTTGTTCTTCAGGTCGTCGCTGGCGGTCTTCAGGGCCACAGCCAACTCGTCGTTCTCGACCTCCTTGAGTACGGCCTGGATGCCCTTGTCGTCCACGAGGTTGATATCTTCGAAGACGAACATCAGACGTCGTATCTCTTCGACCAGGTCGGGGTCCTCGGCTTCGAGGCCCTCCATGATGCCCTTCTCGGTGGTGCGGTCGACGAGGTTAAGCATCTCGGCGACGGTCTCGACCCCGCCGATCTTCTCGAAGTTCTGGCTGAGCATATTGGCGAGGCGGGCTTCCAGCCCCTGCTCGACCTCGGAGATAACCTCGGGGTTGGTCTGCTCCATGTTGGCGACGCGTTTGACGACCTCGATCTGCTTGGGCCCGGGGAGACCGCCGAGGATTTCGGATGCCTTGTGGTGCGCCAGGTGGCTGACGATCAGCGCGATCGTCTGGGGGTGTTCGTCCTGGATGAAGGTCAGCAGGTTCTGGGACTCGGCCTTCTGGAGGAAGGCGAAGGGTGTACGCCGGACCTGCTGGCTGATCTGGGAAATGATGCGCTCGGCATCCTTAGGATCCAGACTCTTCATCAGGAGGGTGCGTGCGTAATCAAGCCCGCCCTCACGAGCCCAGTTCTGCGCCACCGCCAGGTCGTAAAACTCGTTGAGGATGGCGTCGCGTGTCTTCTCGGGCACCTGGCTGATGCTGGCCAACTCGCGCGTGACCTCTTCGACAGCCTTGGCGTTCAGCCGGCCTAGCACCAGTGACGCCGCCTCCTGGTCGAGCGCAAGTAGCAGTACGGCGGCCTTCTTGACGCCGGGCATCTCGTCGATCGCTTGGCTTAGTTCGGGGTCTTGGGTTTGCACCATGATAATTAGAACCGGGGGTTAGTCGTTGATCGATACCCACTTGCCTAGCAGCCGACTGGCTTCGGCTGGGTCGGCGCGGACCAGATCACTGATCTGTTCGGCGATCCGGCGTGCCTTAAGGTCTTCCTCGTCAAGTTCAACGCCCTGCATCGTGGCTTCGGACTCCTCGGCCTCGCCGATCAGTTCTTCATCCGAAGGCAGTGACGGGGGGACACCCGCCAACTCCTCGATACTGGGCAGGGATTCGGGGCGGGTTGCCTTGCGTACCATCCCGAGCATCAGGCCCAAACTCGCCAGCGCCAGCAATGAAACACCCGCGGGGCCGGCCCATCCACTCTCGAACATTTCTCCGATCGCGCCTCCACCACCGGCGGTCAACACCGTGGGTGAGTCGGGGACCATGTCGGCCTGGACCGTGCCCTGCACGTCCGCCAGGGTAAGTACCTGGATTTTTTGCTCGATCATCGCCAACTGCGGGCCGACCAGGGGTGCCAGCGCCGCGTCGTCGGGCTCGTCCTGAGAATCGGGGTTCTGTTGTTTGTATAACCCGATGAAGAAGCTGCGTGGGACGTTGACCGCGACGTTGATCTGCTTGATCTGGTTACCGGTGAGTGTGGTCTCCTGCTGAAGAAGCACCGGCTTGTCTTCGAAGAACTCGGTATCGGTTGTGTTGCTGGTCTGCTCTTTGCCCGCGCCCCCGCTGCCGTTGATCGATAACCCGGTGTTGGATCGGGGCCCCGGTTCGCCGGCGTTGGCGATGTCCCGGCTGACGGTCTCTTCGACAGACTCCCTTTTTACCGGTTGACTCTTCTCGTACTCCATCCGGCGTTCCTGCCGGGCGGCGACGGAGTCCATCAGGACGTTGACCCCGACACGGACGCCTGGGATGTAGTCGAGGATGTCCTCGATGTCCTTGCGTTTGCGTTCCTCGATGTTCCGCTTCATCTCCAGCGAGGTTGAGGGGAGCATGTTGGAAGGATCGGATACCTCGACCCGTCGGCCCGTGCGGGCGTCGACGATTCTGACGTTGGTGATATCGAGCCGGGCAACCGCGCCGCTGACCAGGGCGGCGATGGCGTCGGCCATCTCGGCGTCGACCGCGCCGGACGTGGTCTTGACGTTCACCATCGCACTGGCGGAGATGTGGCGTTTGCCGATACCGTCCTGCCCGGGGTCGACCATGACGTCGGCGGATTTGATCCTGCTGATGTTCGCCAGCACGCTGCTGAGGAAGCGTGCCCGGGCGTTATTCGATCGCTGGCTGCGGCTCTTGTCGGTCTCCCAGGGAGAGGCGCTATCGAACATCCTGTCCAGCGTGCTGGCTGGGCTTTCCCCCAGCAGGTCACCCTGTGCCAGCAGGAGGTAGGCCTGGTGTTGGCTCTCGTTTGGGACACGGATCATCCCGTCGACGACTTTGGCTTCGATCCCGGCGGAGCCTAACTGAGCGATCGCCTCGGCGGAATTAGCGCCAGCCAAGCCAACCGGCGCCATCTCTTCGCCACCGGCGTAGAGCATCAACAAGGACGCGGCCATCACCAGGATTACCACCAACGCGGCGATTAACGCCTTGGTGGTCAGGGCGACCCCGTCCATCTGTGCCCCGATCTGGGACCACATCCTTTTCGCAAATTCCATCACCGGCCTCCATGCCGTGACGAGCGGTTAGCCCTTAACTTTGGCTATCCGCTCGTTGCTTCACACCCAGGCGATCCTCGCCTGATTAATTCTCCGAAGCTAAAAGCTCAAGGCTGATAGCTAACGGCTTGCTCTCACACCTAAACCCTGATCTGCTTGATCTCCTCGTAAGCGTCCATCATCTGATTGCGTACTTGTAGCAGCATCTGGAATGCAATGTCGGCCTTCTGCTTGGCGATCAGGACATTGTCCATGTCATCGCGTTTGCCCGAGGCGATATCTTCGATCGCGATTTCGGCGTCCTGCTGCAGGCGGTTGACCTGGTCAAGCTGCTTCATCAGCGCATCTTTGAAGCTTGCACCGCCGGCTTCCCCGGGGCCGCCGGCACGCTGTCCGGTCGCGCCGGGCTTAAGCGGCGAAACGCCTTGAGGTCCATTGATCAGTCCTAAGGGATCAGTCATCGTGTCCTATCCATCCAACTTAGCCGGCGTGCCCGGCCGATCGTTTGTTACGTTCTATGTGTTACGCCAGCAGCCGTAGACTCGATTGCATCATCGACTTGGTTGCCTCGGCGGCGGTGATATTCGCTTCGTAAGCCCGGAAGGCGGACATGGCGTTGATGATCTCGACTTCGGGGCTGATGTCGGGGTACTTGACCATGCCGGTCTCGGGGTCGGCGTAGGGGCTGCCTGGCTCGTACACATCGCGGAAGGAGGGCTGCTGCAGGATTTCATGGACGTGCACGCCGTCGGACTTGCCGCTTGCGGGATCGCCCTGAGCGAGGACGGCGATGCGGCGTTGAAACGGCGCGTAGCTGCCGCCCGCGTCTTCGATGGCCTGTGCGCCGGCGATGTTCGCGGAGATGGTCTCCAGCCGAGTACGCTGAGCGACCATAGCCGATGCCGAGATATCAAGTGAACCAAACATGTGGGGGCCTTTGGGGTCTAGGGTCTAGGATGCAAATAGTCATAGTCATCATTTCATCTCTGGCTAAGAACTAACGCCTAATAGCTAATCGCTTGGTTAAACCCTTCCGCGGATCGCCATTTTTAACATATCAAATTCGTTCTTGAGGATTTCAAGCCCGGCGTTGTGGGCCATGGTGTTTTCTGCGAGGTGCTGCATAGTGCGTTCGACATCGGCGTTGGTGCGGTCATGGAACATGATGCCGGAGTCATCGAAGCCGGGGTTGAAAGTTGCACCGCCGTCATGGAACCGTGCGTTGGGGGTGTTGCGCATCTTCAAGACCCCGTCGATCGGGCTTGCACCGGAGCGGCGTCGGTCATCGATCGCGTCACGCAGGCCGGCCTGAAACGTTGCCGGGTCGAGGTCACGAGAGCGGTAGAACGGCGTCTCGAAGTTGGCGATGTTGTTGGTCAGGACCTTGTGGCGTGCGCCTGTGAACTGGACCAGACGCTCGACGGACTGCATGGCCCCATTGGTAAATAGCTTGCTGATCATGTTCGGGGCTCCATACGGACAGCGGCCCGTACGTCGGGCGCTACTCTTTCCGACCGGCAATCATCGTGCCAAAAATGGATGGGGCGTTGTCGGTGTCGGGAGGCGGTTGGGGCCGGTCGCGCATACAACCCACAGCGCAATTGTTGCGCCCCGCTCGCGCGGATGGTGCGCCTGGACGTGTGCGAGTTGCGCGGCGATGTATCAGATCGTTTGAGCAACGAGGTTCATCTCCTTCCACTTCTTGAGTTTCAGGCCCAGCGTGCGTACGCCGATGCCCAGGGCCTTGGCTGTCCGCATGCGGTTGCCTGAGAAGTAGCCCAGTGTCTGGATGATCTGCTCGCGTTCGACTTCTTCAAGCGGACGTATGCCGACGGTTGACACCGAGGCGGTGGGCGGCATGAGTGCCGGCGGAGCCGACTGTGTTTGATCGAGCGATGGCATGGCAACGGGCTGGCCAGGAGGCTGGATCAAAACCATGGGCTCCGGGGCGATCAACCAGGGCTGGATCAGACCGGCTTTGACGACCTGGCCTCGGCTGAGGACGCAGGCACGCTCGCAGATATTCTGTAGCTCCCGGACGTTGCCCGGCCAGGTGTATTCCTGCATCAGGCGGATCGATTCGTCGTCAAACCGCTTGGGGTCCCGGCCCTCACGCATCGCCAACTGCAACAGGAAGTGCTCGGCCAGCAGCGGCACGTCGTCGGTCCGTAGGCGAAGCGATGGCAGCACAATCGGCAGGACGTTCAGTCGGTAGTAAAGATCTTGTCGGAAGTCACCTACCGCCACGGCGGCGGCGAGGTCGCGGTTGGTGGTGGCGATCACTCTGACGTCCACCTTCATAGTGAGGCTCGAGCCGACCCGCTCGAAGCTCTGCTCTTGTAGAACGCGCAACAGCTTGGCCTGGAGTTTGGGGCTGATCTCGCTTATCTCATCGAGCAGCAGGGTGCCACCATCGGCCAACTCGAAGCGGCCTTTACGCATCTGGTCTGCGCCGGTGAACGCGCCCCGCTCGTGGCCGAACAGTTCGCTTTCAAGAAGGTTGCTGGACAGCGCGGCACAGTTCACGGCGAGCATGACATTGTCCCGGCGTGAGCTGTGGGCGTGGATGGTCCGTGAGACGACTTCTTTGCCGGTGCCTGACTCGCCACAGATCATGACCGTGCCGTGGGAATTGGCGATCTGATGGATCTGCTGCGCGAGTTGCCGCATCGCCGAGCTCTTGCCCACCAGCACGGGTGTGTCGCCCTGCGGCGAGGTGACGGTGCGTAGCGCGGCGTTCTCACGAAGCAGCCGGCTGTGCTCAACGGCTCGCCGAATGACCATGACAAGCTGATCGCCCTCGAAGGGTTTTTGGATGAAGTCGAAAGCGCCTTTCTTCATCGCTGACACCGCGTCGTTGACACTGCCGAAGGCGGTCATCAGCACGACGGGGAGTTGGTCGTCGGCCTGACGCAGCCGGCTCAGCAGTTCCAGCCCGTCCATCTCGGGCATCTTCAGGTCGGTTATGACGGCGGCGGGCCGGTGTTTGGCGACCATGCTCAGGGCGGCGTTGCCATCGGAAGCCACCACCGCGCTGTACCCCGCGCGTTGCAGTGTCGAACCGACGCTGTCACGCATCATTTGCTTGTCATCGACGATCAGGACCTTGTTGCTCATACGCATGCTCCAACGGGCTGCCGATTTTCGACACGCCCCATGGTGATTGGGGGTTGGGCGGGCAGGCACAACTCAAAGGCTGCGCCGTGCTTTGCGGCGGGGTTGTCGGTGACGCTGACCGTGCCGCCGTGAGCATCAACGATGCGGTGGACGATCGCCAGCCCAAGGCCCGTTCCGGTGGCGCGGGTGGTGAAGAACGGGTTGAACAGACGGTCGACGGTGTCGCGGTCCACACCCGGCCCTGTATCGGCGACTGTCAGGGTCAACACGACCTCGCCGTCACGGGCGTCGAGCGTCAATTCATGGGGCCCGGGTACCAGGCTCATCGCATCGACCGCGTTACGCACCAGATTCAATAGCGCCCGGTGCAGCATCTGTGGATCGGCGAAGACAGCCAAGTCCGGCGTATCTATATAAGAGGTCGTTACGGTGACGTGGGCGGCTTGAATCGCCGGGCCGTGGGCGGCCAGGACGCGGTCGAAGACGTCGGCCACGGGTAAGGACGCTGGGCTTGGGTTGACCTCACGGGCAAAACTAAGCACATCCCCGACGATGCCGTCGAGCCCCCGGACTGCCGAGGCGACTTCACGGGCACACCGAAGCGGCTCGGCGAATTGGTCGCGGTGGTCTTGAAGGTCCTGGGTGATCATGGAGGTGTAGAGTTGGATCGCGGCTAAAGGGTTACGGACCTCGTGAGCGATCCCCGCCGCCATCTCACCCAGCGCGGACAGCCGTTTGGACCGTTGAAGCTGCGCATCAGCCGATGCCAGCTCGCGCCGGAGCCTGACCACTTCACCCTGGAGTGATTCGTGGCTCAGCTGGAGCTTCTCGGTGACCTGGTTATAAGCCCGGATGATTTCCGCGAGATCGTCGGCACCGGGCATCACTGGGGACACACCGGTCTGGTCAGCACACAACGGGGCTTGGCCGGGGTGTGGCGAGATCGAGAGGTCGTGTTGTTTAGTGTCCAGTGTCATCCGCAGCTAGATCCGTATTGGCGGTGTTGCATCCCGCGTGGGCTTCATCCTTGACGATCGGTGAATGTAGGTGGTTTGGGGTTGGTCGCCGGTGGGCCGTAGGCTTTGACCGCCCGGCCGGCTTGGCCGACCCTGTTTAATTGTGTGCCGATCTGGTTCTGAACGCCCCTCAATTTGTCCCGATCACGCTCGTCCTGCTCAACGACTTCATTGAGTAAAAACCCGATCTCGTCGAGGATCTCTTTGACTCCCGCCCGCTGGCTGGGGTCTACCGACTCGGAGATGGAAGACCATCGCTCACGGTAAGGAGCGACATGGGTGTTAGATCGGGACAGGCTGTCGATGACGGATTGGCGTTTGGACAGCAATGCCAGGAGCTGTTCGGTCGATCCGTCACGGATACATTGGCCCTGCTGATCGCTGAGGGATTTTAGCTGCCGATAGAGGTCCCGCTGCTCGGCAAGGAGGGTTAGCAGCGCGAGGGCCTGCTGAGATGGGCTTTCCTGGGTCTTCACGGTCATCCATGACCTCGATTCGGTAAGCGGCGTCGGCGCCGTGTCCGGCCGGGCATCCTGCCCTGGCTTATGATGCTATCGGCAAAATCTGCCGCGGAGCGCAATTTCTTACATCCTGGGGCACGCGCCCCTGTTCCTGCCCGATCATCCCCCGGATATCCCCCGGTTATCCCCCGATGCCTTCGACACTGGCCTGGCTGTTGAACAGGTTTCGCTCGCTGGTCCAGCGGAGCCAATCCTCCCAGTGCTCACGCTTCATCGGCAGGTTCTCATCCTCAAATGCCTCGTCGGGGATCCGCTCGAGCTGGCTTCGGGCCATGTCGTTGGCGTTCTTGGCCAACTGGAACTGCCCCAACTCACAACGTGCGTTGACGATCTGGATCCGAGCGACCAGTGATGCCGGGTCGTCGGAGTAGTTATTCGCGGCCGTATTGTAGAGTTGTATGGCCTGCTCGAAGATCCCACGGTCGTAGGCGCAGTCGGCCTGGTAGAAGTAAGCGTTACGCAGGTACAGATCCTCAACCGGGTCCAGGAGGGTCAGCGCGGCTTTCTTGGCTTCCAGGCCGCTGATCGCCTTGTTGTAGAGGATTTGCGCCTGCTTCAGACGATCTTTGCGTTCGCCTTCAAGGCCTACCTGTGCGGCTTGGGATTGAGTCGTGGCAATCTGCTCATCCAAAGCGGGGACGCTGCGCCGGTTGGCATCGGCGAGCAGAAATCGCAGCCCGGGCCCCTCGTCCGTCTGCCCGTACCGCTGCACGGCTTCGGTCAACAGCTCGATCGCCCGTGCATAAAGGGTGGAGTCCTGGCCCCCCAGACGGTGGTACAGCCGACCGAGTTGGATCAATGCCTGGCGGTATTCACTGCTGTCCGGCGTGATCGCTTCGTGGTCATCGATCACCGTCGTGAGCGTCTGGATCGCTTGCTCGGGTTGGCCGACCGCGTCCTGGGATCGGGCCATCATGACCAGGCTGCTGTAGGTTTCGGGGCTGCGTGGGTAGTTCTCGACCAGACTCTGGAACTGCGCCAATGCCGGGAGGTACTGGCGGTCGGCCATGTACGCGCTAGCGAGGTTACGTATGGCACGCAGGCGCTTGGGGTCGCCGTCGCGTGTCTGGATGAACTGCTCGTAGACACGGATCGCCTCGTCCCACAACTGGGCCCGGTCGTAGTTGGCCGCCGCGCTCCACAGGCTCTGGCCGTGCAGCGTGTTGTCTTCGATGGTGATCTGCGTGGCGTGCTGGTAATAATATCCCGCGGCCTGGGCGTAGTAGTCGGCCGCCTGTTGGTTCGCCAAACGACGGGCCTCGGCTGTTAAAGGCGGCTGCCCGGGCAGGCGTTCGGCGCTGGCACGGGTTTCTTCACGGCGCTGGTCGGCGACCCGTTCGCAGGTGCTCGCCAGGTCCAGGAGCAGCTGCGTCGACAGGTTTTCACCCTCCAGCAAAGCCAACACGTCCAGGTAATCCTTCGCGCGATCGTATTCGTCAAGGTCCACGGCACGCTCGAACTGCGTGTGGATCGTGTCCCACGACTGCTTGCGCCTCGGGTCCCACGTCCGGGTACGGTCCAGCATTTCTAAAACCGCCAGCTCGAAATAACGGCCGGCTGCCGCATGATCACCAAGCCTCGCCTCGCAGTCAGCACGGCCAATCAGCGCGGAGATATGCGCCCCAGTCGACGAGGGGTAGCCCTCCTCCGCTGACCGGAAATACTCCAACGCCTGCTCGACCTGCTCCCCGTTCACCTGTGTCAACGCCAATTGCCCCAGCCCCACAAGGATGTCCGCGTTCAGATCGTCTGTCGGATCGACGCGGCGCTGGGCATGGAGGTAACGCTGCTCCGCTTTTTGAAGGTCGTCTACCCCCTGGTACGCCTGCGCCAGCCTCACAATCAGCGGGGCCAGGTCGGCGTCCCCGTCGCGCGACAGCCGCTGGATACGACGCAGCAGGTAGGTGATCGCGCCCTGAGGGTCACCCGCCTGCATCTGCAAAGACGCCTGGAATCCGTCCGCCCAGACCTCTTGCTTACGAGCGAGGGCCTGATCGGAGATCGCTTTGATGTCCTCGCGGAAGCGATCCATCAATGGCATCAAAGAGTCAAGGTCCACATCCGGGCTGTCACCGCGCCGGCGTTCGATCATGTCACGCACTATCAGGTAACGCTGCGCCGCCTGCGGGCCGGTCATCTGATCCAGCAAGCCCAGCGCCTGCCTGTCCTTGCCCAATGCGACCAGCGACCGGATGTAATGACGAAGCGATGGCCCGGGCAGTTCGCGCCCGCTGTCTTTCGCGTTGCCGTAATACTCGACGACCTTCCCGTAGGTCGGCAACGCGGCTTGCACACCCTCTTGACCAACCACGCCTTTCTTATAGAGCTTCAGGAAGTTCAGGTCGGCGTAGAGCTGCCAGAAGTAACCCAACTCGGACGCCGGGGCCTCGTTCATCCGATCCTTGACCTCGACCAGCACAGCCTCGGCCTCGTCCAACTGGTCTTTCTCAATATACGTCTGAGCATTCGCCAGTCGGCCGTGGAAATCGTCGGGGTCGTGCCCGGGCAACGCCAGGTAAACCCCGATCACCAATAACCCAAGCCCAAACAACAGCACCGGCAACTGCCAGACCTGCGACCACAACAGATCCTGACTGGACCCGGTGCCGCCGGTACCCTGAGGCATATCCGGGGGTAAATCCGGGGGCGGGGACGAGTCGGGTTGGATCGGGGGTGCGTCTGCCATGACTACGCCGCCTGTTCCCTGGCTTCACGTTCCAAAAGCTCGCGGACTTTTTCGACGGTGTGCTTGGCTTTGAGTTGCATCACCCGCTCGAGCCGCGCGAAGACGGATTCGTCGTACAGCCGGTGCCCCCCGGGCGTCCAGCCGGACTCGCCGATCAATCCCCACTTCGTATAGTTGTGCAGCGTCTGTCGGCTAAGCCCCGTCGCCGAGGCAAGCTCCCCCATCTTGTAACGCTTAGGTGGCACGACCAACCGCCCCACCGTCCGCCGGTCTGCCAAGGCAACCCCGCCCCCCCCGGTATCTTGGGCACGGCCTTGCAAAGCTTGGTTATCTATAGATACAGTTGACATCATCCCACCATGTAATCGACCAAAAACCACCGCCTCCAGAGCATCCGGAAGATCGGCCTCGGCATAACCCCCCGAACATCCGGGGGCCGAGGACTGGGCCGGTAATTGGACGTATCGTCAAAGTGGGCGTAAGTACGTTAATATGGATAGGGTTACGGGGATTTTATCCGGCAGCGACTTCGGCGAAATGGACCCCGGTATTATCGGACGCCGATTAGTCGGTCCACCCCCGCTCGGCCCGCCTATCTGCCCTCGGCCCCCGGCCCACGGCTTCGCCGGGGGTTACTCCCAACTTGTGCGATGTATGGCCCACCGATCCCCGGGCAGAGCCCGGGGCTGAGGGACGAACTACTTATCCTTACGCGCGACCAGTGTGTAGTGCATCGGCAGCCCGCCGCGGAGCTTGCCGGGCAGCTCCCACATATCCGGGCCGGTCTGCTGCATCATGGGGTAGCGCGGGAACTCGCAACGCGATGATTCCGTCAACCGATCGATCACCAGCCCCGCCTCGATCAGCCGGGTCACCACATCGCCCAAGGGGTGCACATGCTCGACGGATTTGTTCTGCGTGAACGACGCGTCCGGGTCGGCATACGTCCCGCCTCCTGTGAACACGATCGGCTCGCCATTCAAATAGGGATTCACCGGCTCCAGATGGTCCGCGCCCCCGCCCCCGGACACCTGCTCAAGCATATCCGACACCGGGTGACAATCATCCAACACATACCGCCCGCCCGGCTCAAGCATCGCCGACACAACTTCCGCCCACCGCTTCAGATCCGGCAGCCAACACAGACATCCCACCGACTGAAATACCACATCAAAACGCCGACCCACGACTTTCGGCGCATCATAGATATCCGCACAATGAAACTCGGCCTTGAGCCCAAGCTCGTCGCGCAGGAACTCGGCCTTATCAATCGCCGGCTTAGAAAAGTCCAGCCCCACCGCCTCCGCGCCCAGCCGCGCCCAGGACAGCGTCTCCATCCCCATGTGGCACTGCAACTGGATCAACGATTGACCCTTGACCTCCCCCACCGCCATTACGATCTCATCACGCAGGCAATGCCCCCCGCCGCGCAAGGCCTCCGCGGCCCGCCGATACATCGCCGACCGCCAATGCCCCTCCACCCGATCGTCCCAATAAGCACGGTTGGTAGCGATGGCGTCAAGTTGTGAAGCGGGCCTCGGCATTGCGGTGGCAGTGTAGCACCCCCGAGATATTGCTGGGAGGGTCAGCCACGCCGACGCAATACCCACGCACAACCAACCCCCAGCACCCCGAGGCTCGCCGGCTCGGGGATGCTATTCGCTGCGCCCGGCGGCGTGCCCGCGTTCCAATTACCCAAGACGATGTTGAGATCCTCGATGCCAACGAACCCGTCGCCGCTTGGGTCTGCCTGCGGATCGCCGGGTGGCACGTTCTGGTTCCAGTTGCCCAAGACGATGTTCAGGTCGCTGATCCCGACGAACCCGTCGCCGTCGAGATCACCCGCCAAGGGGAGAGTTACCACGAAAGCTTCGAAAGAACCGTCAGGATTGATGCCCATGCCAGTGATGGCCAGGCCGTCATCAGAGACGTCGACAGCCGTCTTCAATTGCCAGCCGGTCAAGTCAAGACCGAAGTCGGTGGTCAGAACATCCTGTAGCGAACGCATGCCATGGCCTTGATCCCATATAAATGCTTCCTCGCCGAATGCGGACTCGCCTGTCCCCACGATGATCGAACCGTCTGCAGATATGCCATTGGCACTACTACTGAAGTCACCACCGGGTAGATCGCCCAGGCCAACCATGCCGCCGCCTGGTGCCCAACGAAACGCCTGAGAGCCAGAAGTGGACCCGCTCTGCCCCACGACGATCAAACCGTCCGCTGACGTGGCATTCGCAGTGCTGCTTAACCCACCGCCGGACAGATCGCCCAAGCCGACCATGCCGTCCGCCTGAGTCCAACGGAAAGCCTCGGGAATAAGGGTACTGGCAGTGCTTTGCCCTACAACAACGGAGCCGTCCGCCGATGTATCTAACGCCTTGCTAAAACCAAGGAAGTGGCCAGCCAAGCCCCCCAAGCCGACCATGCCACCGCTGGCCGTCCAGCGAAAGGCCTCCACTTGCCTGTATGGAGAATCACTTAGCCCCACCACGACCGAACCGTCCACCGACATGGCCCACGCGCTGCTGCTCCTCCCCCCGCCGGGTATGTAGCCCAAGCCAATCATCCCGCCGCTGGCCGTCCAACGAAAGGCTTCAAAGCCCGGCCCCCCATACGGGGAAGAGCCCGCCCCAACAACGACCGAGCCATCCGCAGATATATCGAGGGCAGCACTAGAGAATGTACCGCCGGGCAAATCGCCCAAGCTGACTCCCCCACCACTGGGTGTCCACATAAAGGCTTCAGGGCCGGACCCCAAGAAGCCTTGCCCCACAACGACCGACCCGTCCGACGTAGCATACACCTCGGCACCGGTAATGCCGCTCAAGCTTTGAATACTAGCGACGCCCGCATGACCCGCAGACGCGGTAGTGAGGATGATCGTGCTGATAGCAACGATGGATAAAACAGATCGGGTCATGGTTTTTCTTTGTAAAAGAAGCACTCGGCAAAGTTCTACAGCGGACATACTTTATCCCGCTGCCCCGGCGACTGGCCTAGCACGAGATAGGCAAATGGGAGTATCCCATAGCTTTTGCCCCGATGCAAGGGTTTTCAGGAAGGTTTATTATTGCTGCTATAGATCTAACCTAGATTAACAAGCAGATGTGCAAGCGGTCCCACCCGCAGGAGCGTGTGGGCTTTGAGATGCGTTGTGGGTGTGATGTTTACCCCTTCGCGCGGCGTCGCCTTCTCAACTCCGCATCGATAAACCCCTGCAGATCCCCGTCCATGACTTTCTGGGGGTTGGGTTGTTCGTAGTGGGTGCGGTGGTCTTTGACGCGGTTGTCGTAGAAGACGTAGGAGCGGATCTGTGTGCCCCAACCCATATCCAGTTTCCCACCTGTAGCGTCGTTGAGTTCGGCGGCGCGTTGTTCTTCGGCGATCAGTTCGAGCCGACCCTTAAGAATGCCCATGGCCTGCTTGCGGTTCTGCTCCTGAGACTTGTGTGTGGAGCTGACGATCTGGATGCCGGTGGGTTTGTGTGTGAGGCGAACGGCGGAGGCGATTTTGTTGACGTTCTGCCCGCCGGGGCCTGACGAGCGTGCGAAGGCCATGACGTCCAGGTCGTTGTCGTCGATCTCGACGCCGCCGGTGTCGGGAAACTCGGGGATGACGTCGACGGCGGCGAAGCTGGTCTGGCGTTTACCCTGTGCGTTGAATGGCGAGACACGGGCGAGGCGGTGGGTGCCGCGCTCACACGACAAATACCCGTAGGCCATCGGCCCCTTGATGTAGAGGGTGACGTCCTTGAGGCCGGCCTCTTCGCCGAAGGTTTTGTTGACCTCA
>JAJDCT010000277.1 GCA_029260695.1 Phycisphaeraceae bacterium | reverse complement strand
CAATCCTGTATCGGCGATGATGGAACCCACGCCGTTGCCCAGCGCCAGCCCGGCGTCACCCTGCCAGGCGGCGAGGACAGACACGGCGGCCTCGGGGCTGGTGGTGCCTAGCGAGACGATGGTCGCGCCGATGATGATCTTGGGCATCCCGAACCGCGCGGCGAGGCCGGCGGCACCTTCGACCAGCCAGTCGGCACCCTTGACCACGCCAGCCATGCCGACCAGCGCGATCAGGTACAGCAGCCAGACGTTCTGATCCACAAACCAAGTTACAGGGAGGATCGCTAAGAGCATGGGCGGATGATATCAGGCAACGGACCGGGGGGAGTGGTGCCTGGCATGATGGATTGCTCAAGTGAGAGAGGATATGCCGGGAACACGGATAAGCGATCTCGCAAACCCCATCATAATCAACCCAATCAAGCCCGCCGGAGCGAAACGATTACTGGGTTAGTAGTCCGGCAGCGATTTAGACCATATTTAAGTTAAATATAGTCTATGTGAAATGGGTGAAATTCTTGAGGGGAGGGCGATGCTGATGATTACTCGCTGAGAAAAAAAGTCGCTGGCAGTTGGTTTACCCGTTGGGGTCGGGTGGTGCGACGACGCGGATCGCGAATGATTTGGTGACCAAACGTTGGAGTTGTTCGGGGCTGCACAGGAGGTTAGACCTGCGCCAGAGCCAGTCGGCCAATTCGAGTTGGCCGGTGCGTTTGGCGGAGGTGGTGAGCATGGCGTGCATCGCGCCGCAGTGATCTGATGGCATGAGTTCTGAGAGCAGCAGTTTTTGTCTCACGCCGGCGAGCGCGGCGCGGTCGTGGCCGGCGAGCACTTCGTAACGGGTCTGCAGGGTGAGGCGTTGGAGTGACTCCACCAGTGTCTGCGGCTCTTGATGCAGCTCGAACAGCGCTGTGTAAGCCCCGGCAAGGTCGCCGCAATGGAGCCTGGCCTCGGTGAGCATCAGCAGCAACGGGCCACGTTGTTTGCGAGCGGGTCCCAAGGGTTGTGACAACACAGCCTGGCAGATCGCGGCGGATTCGTGGAAACGGTGCTGGCGGTGGCGGATCGACGCCAGGCGGTGGTAGAGCATCAGGCGGACCCAGCGCATCAGGGGTCGGCGTTTGATCAGCTGCGCCAACTCGGCTTCTGCGGCGGCGGGGTTGTGCCCGATCATCGCGGTGACCTGTGGGAGGGTTCGCCAGATATTGGCGCTGATCGAGTTGAGCCCGATCCAACCGATGGTCAGGCCCATCACCGCTGCAAGTCCCACCGCGGAGTTGGTCAGCTTGAATACGATCAAGCAGGCGGCTGCAACGATCACGAGCCCCGCCAACGCGCGGCGTATGGCCATATCGATCCAGAGTTCGTTAAACAAACGCTCGGGTGTGAATGGCGGCAGCGCCGGCGCGGGCGCTGCGTTGGGCTCAACTGGGCGCGGATCGGCGTCGTTGGCTTTGGCCTGATCCGGCTCGCCGGGCGGGTCGGGGCTGTCGGTACCGGGGGGGGTGCCGGGGGTGTCCGGGTTCGGGTCGGTGGTTGGTTCTTCGTGGTTCACGCCAGCTCCGTGAGGGGCGCTAATTCTGGGAAGCGCTGCAGGAGTGATTCTGGTGGGAGAAGCAGTGTGGCCTGCTCCCACCAGGTCTTAGCTGACTGGTTCGGGGTGATAGGATCGGCATCGGTGCTGTGGTAATGACAGAGGGCCATCAGTGCGTGGCCGTAGCCCGCGTCTACACCCAGCGGGCGGAGCGCTTCGACCAGGCCTTCGCTTTCGTGGATGCCTTCGGTGAAGTGGTGTGTGCGGACCTGCTGGGTCAGTTTCACAAGCCGGTAGGCGGCGCTGATCGGCGTGTTTTCGTAGGCCTCAACCGCGCCGCGCAGACGGCGGATCGAGTCGTCGGCATCGGATAAACGTTCTGCACCCAGCGCGGCGGCTGCACGGCTGACACCGATGTGTACGGCGATCGGCTGGCCCGGGGGAAGCCGGTGGAGGAGGTAGTCGTAGCCAACGATTGCGGCGTCGTAACAGCCCATGGTGTCCAAACAGTGCGCGATCATGGCGATGGTTTGCCCGTGCAACATCGGGGCGGGCACGGTCTGAGGCAGGTACTTCCAGCCGGTGCGCAAGGCCTCGGGGTAGCGCCTTAACATCGCGATTTCCTGTGTCCGGCGGACCTGGGCCTCGAGCGCAAAGGCGCGGCGTGTGCGGAAGCTGGTGTGCCCAAACAGCCACGCTAAGGCGACGAGGGGAAGTATCGTTGATAGCGGGCCGGTCATTACGATCGACATACAGACCAATGCGACGGCGATGAGCAGAGGCGTGCGGGTTTGCCATTTGGACGGCGGGTTCGCGGGGTAGTTTTGCAGGTGCGCATCGAACTGCTCGGGGGTCGGCGGCTGGAAATGGGGGGTTGGCTTAGCGGGCATCGTTGCGATCACCCCTCGTCCAGCAGGCGTTGGAGGTCGACGAGCAACTCGATCCGACCGGCCTCGGTTAGACCGTCGTAGTAGCCACGGATGGTGCCGGCGCGGTCGATCAGGACGAGCTTGCCGCTGTGCAGGATCGCCATGTCGTCGCCGGCTTCGGGTTCGCCGACCGCCAGGAGCAGGCCGTCGTTGATCAAGGGCCAGACCACCTCACGTTCGCCGGTCAGGAAGATCCAACGGCCGGGCTCGGCTTTATAAGCTTGTGCGTATTCCTGGAGTACGCCCGGCGTGTCGTGGCCGCCGTCGACGCTGATGCTGACCAGGCGTACGCG
>JAJDCT010000276.1 GCA_029260695.1 Phycisphaeraceae bacterium | reverse complement strand
ATGCTTCGGTACCGCTGGAGGATTCGGCCCGCCCTACCACGGTCGTACCGTCGGCAGAGACAGCATTCCCCTGCGAGAAGAAAGCCCCCCCAGACAAGTCGCCCAGCCCTTGCATCCCGCCTGCCGCACTCCAGATAAATGCTTCACCACCACTGGTTGAATTGCTGGAACCCACCACGGCCGTGCCGTCGGCGGAAACACCGGTTGCCCGCGAGAAGAAACTCCCCCCAGGCAAGTCACCCAGCCCTTGCATCCCCGTGCCTTGTTTCCAAATGAAAGCCTCATCCCCACTGCCCGAACGCCCACTACCTACCACGGTTAAACCGTCAGCGGAAATACCCAACGCCTGTGACTGGAATATACCCCCGGGCAGATCGCCCAGCCCCTGCATCCCGCCTACCGCATCCCAGATGAATGCTTCGCCACCGTTACTTGAAATACTGCCCCCGGCCACGGTCGAGCCGTCAGCGGATACGCCAGATGCCACCGATTGGAACGCCCCCCCGGGTAATTCGCCCAACCCTTGTATCCCGCCGACCGCGTCCCACATAAACGCCTGATCCCCATCGGTTGACCGGCTCCCCCCAACAGCGATCGAACCGTCCGCAGATAGATCGGTTGAAAATGAAAAGAACAGCCCACCGGGCAGGTCCCCCAACCCCGTGAAGTTAGGCCCCGCAACAACAACCTGCGCCACACAGGCCAAAGCTACAGCCGCAGCGATCGAACAGGTCCACATAGGTATACGGATCATCTTTCTTTCTCCCTTAGTTCCGTGTTTGCAATTCGTCGCTAGCCCAGGTTCATCTCGAACGCCGCCACCGACCTCGGCCCAGCAGCCCCAACCCGCCAGCCCCCAGCAGCAGCAGACTCCCCGGCTCGGGCACAACGTCCAGCGCCTCAACCGGCGGCTGCGTCCCCGCGTTCCAGTTCCCAAGCACGATGTTCAGATCCTCGATCCCGACAAACCCATCACCCGAAGGGTCAGCCAACGGATCGCCCGGCGGCACGTTCTGGTTCCACGCCCCCAACACAAGATTCAGGTCCGTGATCCCAACGAACCCGTCGCCGTCAAGGTCGCCGATAAGAGGAGGTGAACCAAGTGAGGCCACGAAGATCCCGGAACTGCCGTCCGTGAAATTGAGGAAGTACGCCAGCTGTCCAGCATCATTGAAACTCACCGGCCGACCGTCTTGACCGCCCGAGTGCGTCCAAGCGCTAACGCCTTCATGATTAATGGTTCGAAAATCGTCGATCAAAGGATCGTCATTGACATCGAATTGATCTCCCGCCCGAGCGATCAGGGTCAACACGCCATCCGTGTCTGTGGCCCACAGGCTTCGTGTGCGAGAACCTGTGGCCGGGTCAAATAGACTGGCCATAAAGGCTACCTGCCCCGCAGCATTCGCCGCGACCGGAAACCCGAGGTCGGCATCAAATAACACGGGTGTTCCATTAACGATCACCGATTGATCTGCTCTGGCAAGCTGATCCACTGTGCCGTGATCATTTGTCATTACAGAAGTCAAAGAACCGCCAACTCCAGGCGTAGGGTTCCAAGGCCCGGTAGCAAGTAGAGATGTGCCATAAGCTATCAACCCGTCGGCATTGATCACAGGTGTTCCATTGCAGCAGCCCTTATGATCCGCTTGCGGATTTGACACCTGGGCATCGGTCCCGTTTCGGTGAAGCATGCTTAATGTGCCATTAGACGACTTCCACATGCCACCGTCGGGGAGTGCGCCACCGTCCTGATTGGGGATACTAGCGGAGAATGCAACTTCCCCCGCGTCGTTGATCGCAAGAGCGGCAGCTAAGCTATTACTGCCATTGAATATACTGATAAAACTCCCGAACGATTGGCCAGTAAACTCGACTCCCGGTGGAGACCCTGGCGCAAGGTCCCCGGTCTGTGCGACCGGCGATATACCGCCGGGTGCGCCCAGCCAGACAGCCGAACCGCTGCCGTTAACTCCAGCATAGTTTCCCCCGAAAGCGATCTGTCCCGGCGTGTTGATGACCGGATCGCTTAGTTCGGTAAACGTCGCAGCGAAAGGGTTGCCCGGTACCGTGTCACCCCCCTGGACTACCTTGGCCAGTGCGCCTCCAACATCCGACCAGATACCCTCATCGTTATTAGCGGTCACGTTCGGGCCGGCCAACGTCGCCCGGAAGACAACTTGGCCCGCGTTGTTCAGCCGTGGCTCATTCAACTCATTAAACACCGTGCCCGCCGACGCCCCCGGCGCTTGGTCTCCGGCCCGTGCAACCATACTCAGCGATCCGCCACCCTCCGACCAGATGCTGAAGTCGCCGCCAACCACCGCCTTGAATGCCGCCTCGCCGGCCGCATTGAACCGTACATCACGGAACCCCTGAAAGGTTTCGCCCGGCCCGGCCCCAGGTGCGGCAGCGCCAATGATCGCAACAGGTTGCAGGCCCGTGCTGTTACCCGACCAGACACCCTCGCGCAAATTGGTAAACGGATTGACGGTATAACGTGCTGCGAACGCAACATCACCCGACGCACTGATTGTTGGCCTATTGAAGACAGCAAAATTCTGCCCCGGCACACCCGGCACCGCATCCCCGGTCAGCGCAACCGTCTCAAACGTGACAGCCGCGCCCGCAGGCTGCCCCAAGACAAACATTACGATTCCAGCCACCAGGGAGAGCGCACGGATCGGTCGAATCTTCATTGGTTTCTCCAAAATCTCATATTGATGAATCAATCCCGTCGCGTTCTACGCCGAAGAGTCAACAGCGACAATACCGCCTCAATCAAACCCGTCCTCGGCCGCCCCCGGGAAAACGGTCGGGAACGTCCGCAAATACAGACTGGCATCTAAGCAGGTTCAAGTCACGGGCACAATCCCCTAAATTGGGGGGTGCGCAAACCTTGCGCAGGCGACTAACCGCCCACCAACAGCAGCGTCCAGCACCTGAATAATGAACATAAGCCCGGAACCCGCCCGGCCCCCCGGCCCCCGCCCTACGCCATGTCCCCGCCGTCGCCGACCATGAACCGGCGCAACAGTTCCGCCCGGCTGCCCACGCCGAAGTGGCGGTAGATCTCTTTGATGTACCCCCGGACGGTATGCACCGACAGGTCCAGATGAACCGCGATCCGCTTGGGCGGCTGCCCGTCCATCAGCAGGGCCAATACAGTCTGCAACCTCGGGCGCATCACCGAAACTTCCTGCCCATCCGTGCCCGGCATCCCCATCTCGTGAAGCCAACCCACCTCGCCGGTCAGAATGTGCAGGATGCGTGTCTCGCGCATGGTAAACGGGCCGCGCCCTTTACAACGGTGCAGGCCGGTACACGAAAAAACACCGGGGTGCTTTGGTATCGGGTACGCCGTCAACATGGATTCGGAACAATCTATGGCCTTGCTGAACTTCTGGTAGATCACGGACGCGTCGCATTCAAACGGCCGCATCACCCGTCTGACCGTGCGGGTCCAATGATCCCGGGACTCACATAACAGGTTGGCCCGAATGTGGTACTCGTCGTCCGGGTTGGAGTATGACTCGTGGGCGAGCGTGGTGATCTGCTGTTCGGACAGGTTGTGCATGATGGAGATCGCCGCCGGGGCCTTGCCCACCTCGAACCGTGTCACGTTCCACAACCAAAGGTCCGCCCCCGTCAGCTCAGCGATCCCCTCGACCAGCCGACGCTTCTGCTCCATCACCCCGCCGGGCGTCACCGCCACCTCCGCCAGCAGGCGCACCATCGCACGCACATCCGACTCCGGCAGCATGTATTCAGCTTCAGATTCCTCCGGCATGGCCTTAGTATACCGCCTATCGCGTGAGTCAGACGCCGGGTTCTCCTGCGGGTGTGTCACGACTCAGCCCCCGCTATCCAGCACAATCAATTGCCGTTGGATCGCACCGAACGGGTCCGGCTCCGTCGCCGGCAGGCTGAATCCGCCGTCACCGTTGTCGAACGTCTCGGCGTGACCGTCCAGGTACAGAGCGTTCACCCTCAGGCCCCCGTGATTCACCGAGTCGGGCGCATCACCGATCACCGCTCTTTGCGTCTGGTTGAAGTCATAGAGCAACACCCGCGCCGCTTGCCGGTCCGGGTTGCACCCAAGGCCATCAATGAACTGGCCCGAGGCCGCGTAGCGGTTCCGCCAGATGTACGGGCTGTACGCATCCGCGTTCAGGTCTTGCAGTGTGTCCAGCGCCAAGCCGATTAAATCATCCCGCGAGTTGTCCGGGCAGATCACCGACCGGTTATCGCTGAGGTACCCGTCCAACAGCAGCCCCACGCCGGTGAAACGCGACTCGGCCGGATCGGGCATCGCGGCAAATACCTGGTTGGTCGGCAAACCGGGGTTGACCGGAATGGGCCCGGCGTAAGTCGGCATATCCGGTGAGACAGGGATCGAGCTGTTGTAATCATTCGCATAAGCATAAACGCCGACCGCGGCCTGCTTCTGCCGGGACAAACATTGCGTGAGTTTCGCCGAGGACCGCGCCGCGCCTAACGCCGGCAGAAGGATCCCCACCAGCAAAGCAATGATGCTGATAACCACAAGCAATTCGATCAGCGTGAAACCACCCCCGCGATATATAGATAAATATGTACTTTTAATCGCGACGGCCCCTCGACGTGATTCTACGATTTCCGGCCCGCACAGACCCCTGCAAATGCCTTACCCCGTGCCATGTTAGACAACCGCAACCCTACCAGAAAACATTCCCATGTCATCGAGTTATTTTCAGTTTTTGGCGGATTACCCAAACGATGCCCGCCCCCGTCTGGCCATGATTTTAGGGACGTATCAGGTTCTAAGAACCTTTTTACCGATCGGGCCCACGCCACGGCCGTTAACCGCCATACGCCATCGCGATACCGATGCCCGACCCTTTAGTCTTTTCGCAGCCGCACCTCGGCTACTGATACCCTGTTTAACCCTCCCTGTTTGCCTCAATTCTCTGCCGTCGGTGACGCCCGCCACGCAGCGAGCAGGTTAAAGAGAACGAACAAGGGCACGACCACACTCGGCGCAAGCACCATGGGGAACCGAAGCACTTCGATTGATGTCGGAGCCGTCTTAAAGACCTGCATCGCCCCGGGGAGCCCCATCTGGATGATAAGCCCCGCCGGCAAGACGATGATGGCAGCCCCGATCAGGTTCCACAATCTAAAGCGCCTTGCGGTCATCGTTCCGCGACGACAGCTCAAGGCAACGAACACCGCGGTGACCCCGAAGATGAGGTCCGGCACACCAACAATAAGCTCAAAGTAGAGCGGGAATTCTCCGCTGAAAGTTTTCAGGAGGGTTCCGATCGCGGCGATCCGCAATGCCTGAAGCCAGGCCCATGATTCCAGTGGGATCGCGCCCAACAGCTTGGGAAGGCCGCTACGAAGCGAAGGGACGACAAGCCAGGCTGTCACGGCAAGCACTACCGGCACCATCGAGAGCCACAGGCCCGGATACATCTTGAGGAAACCCTCTTGCAAATATATTCCGGCCTGGCCGAGGCCCCAACTGGTTCCGAACCACGCGATCAAGACGAATACACCCAAAGCCAAGCCGAACGTCTCGTGTGTCGTGATCCGCTTATGCCGCAGGGCCTGAAGTATGTGGTGTGCGAGGAAGACGACCTGCAGTGCGAACAGGAGCGGGATCAGTGACCATGTCATTAGATTTTCCTTTGATTGGTTATTTGTAGCTAGGGTTGTTCAACATAAGCCGGAACGGTTTTCAGGATCGGGTTCTTGAGGTCGTGTGGTGGGTAAGCGAGGTCCTGTCGAAGGGCGGGGGATAAGGTGCCAGGAACCCTACGTCAGCCGCGACTTCAATCGCAACCCGCCTCATGGCACCTCATTCCATCAAACTGATTTACGCCGCGCCGGCGGCCGCGATGGGTTGCAGTTCTGATGCACCCATGAACTCCGCGGCATGATCTTGGACAAACGCTTCCAACGACTGCGGGGCTTGGCTGGTGAGTTGTTCCACCGTGTCGGTCACGGCATTGAATACGCCATCCCGGTGGTCCTGCGCCACAGCCGTGAGGTGCTTGACCAGGAACTCGGGCTGGCCCATCTGCTCCGTAAGCACCTGTTCCCACACATCAATCGGCAGGTCAACGTATTCCACCGGCCGATCAAGCCCCTTGGTCAACACACCCGCCATCTCGGCGATAGTCAGGTTGCGTGGCCCGGTCAGCACGTAGCGCTGCCCGACATGCGCAGTCGGGTCCGTTGCTGTGAGCAGGGCGGTCACAACCCGCGCGATGTCCACCGCCGCGACCGGCGCGTGACGCTCATCGCCGTAAGGCAGATACAGCTTGCCTTCGGATGCGATCGTGTGAGCGCCCAGGATCAGCAGCATCTCCGCGAAGTACGTCGGCCGGATGTGCACCGCACCGACGCCCGCCCAGTCGAAGATCTGTTCAGACAGCCAGTGGTGACGGGTCAACGTGCTTGTCGGGTTTTCCCGGACAGTGATCTGCGACATATTCACAACCGCCTTAACCCCCGCATCCCGAGCGGCGGCGGCAAGGATCGCGGTCGCTTCCACCAAACGATCCCCTTGAGGCGGGTAACAGAAGTACAGCCGCTCCACGCCACGCACCGCCGCTCGGATCGAATCCAGATCCAGGAAGTCGCCCACCACCACCGACGCGCCCCGCGCCGTCAGCGCCTCGGAGCGTTCGTCGTGTTGTCGGACCATCGCCCGCACGGCAAACCCCTGGGCGAGCAGTTGCTCCACCACATAGCCGCCCGTTTTGCCCGCCGCTGCGGTAACAAGAATCTCGTGCTTTGACATCGTCGGTCTCCTTTGGGTGATATGTTGTATATACAACAGTCGGTTCAAAAAAATATTTATTCGCGTCTGAGTCTCTCCCAGACGCTGTTGGCGACACCACAGATCGATTTCGCCCCGGCCTTCCCCAGAAACGATTCCGCCTGCGCCTGGGCCGTCTCCCACAAGGGCAGGGACTTGGCGAACAGCCGCCGGCCCTTGGCGCTCAGGCTGACACACTGTGTGCGGTCGGTCTCCCCCGGCGAGACCGTCACCCAGCCGTGCCCGTGCATACGGTCGATGTTCCGGCTGACCGTCGACTTCTCCATGTTCAAAACACTCGCAACCCGCCCCGGAGCGATCGGCCCCATCCGCGCGATCACCGCGAGCAACGTCATCTGTCCCAAGGTCATCCCCAACGGCCGAAGCGCGTCGTCGTAGATCCCCGTGATCGTCCGGTTCAACAACCGGACCCGGGTTGCCAGGCACTTGCCCGCGACATGGTCGGCGGCCCG
>JAJDCT010000275.1 GCA_029260695.1 Phycisphaeraceae bacterium | reverse complement strand
TGTGATCTAGAACGTGCCGCGCTGAGCCCGCTGCCTCAGCATGTGATCGGCGAGGACGATAGCCATCATCGCTTCTGCCATGGGGATGAAGCGGGGGAGCAGGCAGGGGTCGTGGCGGCCCTTGGTGGCGATGGTGGTGGGTTCGCCTTCGGTGGTGACGGTTTGCTGGTCTTGCGGGAGGCTGCTTGTGGGTTTGACGGCGCAGCGCAGGGTGATGGGTTGGCCGGAAGATATGCCGCCGAGCATGCCGCCGTGGCGGTTCGTAGTTGTGATGACGTTGCCGTTGCTGTCGGTGGCGAAAAGGTCGTTGTTTTCGGTGCCGCGTAGGGTGGCGCAGCCGAAGCCGTTGCCGTATTCGACGCCCAGGACGGCGGGGAGGCTGAACATGGCTTTGCCGAGGTCGGCTTTGAGTTTGTCGAAGACAGGTTCGCCTAAGCCGGGCGGGACGTTGGTCGTGACGATCTGCGCGATGCCGCCGATCGAGTCGCGCTCGGAGCGCATCTTTTCGATCAGTTCGATCATTTTGGTTGCTGCGACGGGGTCCGGGCAGCGGACGATGTTTGATTCGACCTGGGCGAGTGTGATCTGCTCGGGGTTCGGGATGTTTGCGGTGATGTCGCCGACCTGTGTGACGAAGCCGACGATCTGTATCCCGTGTGCTTGTGCGAGGAGTTTTTTGGCGATGGCACCGGCGGCGACGCGGACGGTGGTTTCGCGTGCGCTGCTTCGTCCGCCGCCGCGGTAGTCTCGTCGGCCGTACTTGGCGTCGAAGGTGTAGTCGGCGTGGCCGGGGCGGTACTTGTGCTGGATGTCGCCGTAGTCCCGGGAACGCTGGTCCTGGTTTTCGATGAGGATGGCGATGGACGTGCCGGTGGTCTTGCCTTCGAACACACCGGAGAGGATTTGTGGGTGGTCCGGCTCGTCGCGTTGGGTGGTGATTTTGGATTGCCCGGGGCGTCGGCGGGCGAGGTCGGGTGTGAGGTCGGCCTCGGAGAGTTCCAGGCCTGGTGGGACGCCGTCGATGATGCAGACGTTCCCCGGGCCGTGGCTCTCGCCGGCGGTGGTGACGCGGAAGAGTTGTCCGAAGCTGTTACCGGGCATGTCAGAGATTGTATCGGATCGGGTATCAGGTGTCGGGGTTAGGGTATCGGCTGGACAGGTGTGCGGGGAGCGGTAGGGGATGCGGACGGCCGCTGAAGCGACCTCCGCCAGAGCGGAATGGGCTGATCTGCTTTTATGAGTACCGCTTTGGTCAGGGGCTTGCGGTTGAGGGTTCGGGGATCTGGGCCATCTTGATATGCGGTGACGCCAAGCGGGTCTTGAGGACGAGCAGGGCGGTTTCGAGTTGCGAGTCCAAGCCTAGTTCAAGGAGCAGCGTGGGCTTGGGTTGCTTGATTTCGACCATTACCCGCTCGGGGGTGTCGGCGGTCGCGACCTGTCCGTCGGCCACGTCGACCTCGCGTTGATCCTCGGTTCCCTGATCCGCGTCGTGTGTCAGCGGGTCGGCTTGAATATCGGCGGCGGCCTTCGCTTTGATCACCTTGCGTACCCCGCCGGGTATCTGGAAATCGGCGGTTGCCCAGGGCTTGGTCTCGTCGGCCAGCACGGGTGAGTTCCCGTCGCGGATGATGTCGGCCTCCTGACGCAACTGCAAGGCGTCTGCGACCTGGTGTGCGGTCATCGTCACTTTAAGGTCCGGCTCGATCCCCCATGTGGTGGCGTCGGGTTTGCGGTGGATGATCCGCTTCTGCGGCAGCATGTAGTACTGGGTAGTGAGTTTGAGGTAGGCAGCGCCGTTACTGGTCAAGGGGAAGAGGTCCTGGACGGAGCCCTTGCCGAAGCTGCGTGAGCCGATGATGGTGGCACGGTGGTAGTCTTGCAGTGCGCCGGAGACGATCTCGCTAGCGCTGGCGGAGCCCTGGTTGATCAGGACGGTCATGGGGAAGTTGGGGTATGTGCGTAGGCGGTGGGCCTTGTTGGGGGTGGAGTGGCGGCCGTTGCCATCGACGGTTGAAACGATCGGGCCCTCGATGATGAAGCGGTCGCAGATATCGATGGCGGAACTGAGGAGCCCGCCCGGGTTAAAGCGGAGGTCGAGTATCAGGCCGTTGATCGGGCCGTCCTGTTGCATCTGTGCGATAGCCGCGTCGAGATCGTCAGCGGTCTGAGGGATGAACTGTGAGAGGCGGATGTATCCGATGCGGTTGTCCGGGTCGATCCAGTAATCCCAGCCGCCCTCAGGCTTGTGGGCCCATCCGCGGATGGACTCGATCTCGATTTTGTCACGGGTGATAGCGTATTCGATGGGCTCGGGTTCACCGGGGCGTTCAATGCCGAGGCGTACCTGTGTGCCGCGTGGTCCTGTGATCTCCTGGACGGCGCGGTTGAGGCTCCATGTGTCTGTGTTCTTGCCTTCGACCTGTGCGATGATGTCGCCGGCCTTGAGTCCTGCGCGCATGGCGGGGGTGTTTTCCAAAGGGCTGACTACAAGTAGACGACCGTCGCGCCGCGAGATCTGTACGCCGATCCCGGAGAAGTTGCCCTGTGTGCTGCGGCTGAAGGATTCTCGCTCCTGGGGCCAGATCACAGAGGAGAAGTCGTCGAGCGTTCCGGTGAGGCCCTCGGTCATCTCGTGGACGATCACCTGCTTGGGCAGATCGATCGTCTGCTCGTTGGTCTTCATGATCCGATCGATGATGGTGCTGGCTTCACTGACGTTGATCGTCTTGCCGGGCTCCTGCAGTGAGGCGCTCAGGCGGGCGAGGTATTCGCGGAAGTGTGCGGCGTCTGCTTCGTTATTGAAAGTGGGGAATGATTCTTCCAGGCCCTTGGTGTCGAGCATCACGATCAGCGCATCGACTGCACCTCGTATCAGTGGGGTGAACCCCTGTTTGGAGACGTGCTTGCGTGCTGCGTAGTGGATGGTCTGCCTGAGCATCGACAGGCGTACCCCTTGAAGGCGAGACTGCCAGTCTTCGGTTTCAAGCTTAACGGTGCTGTCGTTGGTGTCTTCGTCGCCGCGTTGTTTTGCGCGTTCGTTGTAGAGGCTTTCGAGTTTGTTAGGGGCGTATAATTGGAGAACGCGGATGTGGCGTGCGGCCTGATCGACTTCGTCCTGGTAGGTGTTGCTGGCTTCGAATAGCAGGTCGAGCGCCCGGTAGAGCGCTAGTGCTTCAAGCCAATTGTCGTCGGCCTTGGCCTGCTTTGCCTTGGAAATCGTATCGTTCAGGAGCGAGATGATCCTTGGATCTCTCAGGAGCGCGTCGGGATCGTCCGCTAATCCGTGAGACTTTACGGCGGCGATCAGGGCTTTTTCATGCTCGTGGTTGCCGGCGTATTCTTCGAGCTCGGCGATCGCTTCATCGAAGGCCTCACGCCTTTGTTGTGTCCGGTGGGCGTCGTTTTTCTGGAAGCGTTCCAGGTCGCCGATGAGGCTGAGGACGGCGTCGTCCTGCGTACTCAAGGAAGTCGTTTTGATTTGTGAAAGCAGCTCAGCGAATCGACCACGCTCCGCGAGTGTATCGAGGTCGGCGTTGATGGCGTTGGCCGAGGCCTGTCGTTGTACGGGGGCCAGGAAGATCCCGGCGGACACGACGATAGCGGTGAGATATATACCCAGACGGATGGAGGCGGTGCGGTTCATAGGCTGTTACTTCCCCTTCGGGATGCTTTATCCCGTTCCCGATCAACGTATCTAGGCGGGAACGACCGCTGTGAAGGTTGCGGGCCCGTCCTCGCGGTCACCTGTGGATGGGAACCGCTTATCGGGGAAGTCGCCAGTCCCTCGTGATGGGGGACGGGTTTGCCCGCCGCAGACCTGTATCAGGCCGATTCCTTCTGTGGGACCCGCATGTCCGCCAATTGTTTGCGACCGTCTACTGCGGCCGCATCTATTACGTACTTCACGCCCTCGTTGTTCAACTCCGGCAGGTCGTACATCAGTTCGAGCATCATTTCTTCCATGACACTGCGCAGTGCCCGTGCACCGGTCTTGCGTGATATCGCCTTCTGGGCGAGTTTCTCCAACGCCGTGTCGGTGAACTCCAACTCGGCGCTCTCCATCGTGAAAAAGAACTGGTACTGGCGGATCAGGGCGTTCTTAGGCTCGGTGAGGATCTGGACCATCGCGCTGACGTCCAGTGGCATCAGCGGGGTGAGGATCGGGAGGCGGCCGATGAGTTCGGGGATCATCCCGTACTCCAGCACGTCTTCGGCGGTAACTTGCGCGAGTAGTGCGGCCGAGTCCTTAGTGTCTTCTTCGCCGTTCTGCTCGCTGGCGAAGCCGATGGACTTTCGGCCCAGGCGTTTGCGGATGACTTCTTCGAGTCCGACGAATGTGCCGGCGCAGATGAAGAGGATGTTGCTGGTGTCGATCTGGATGTACTGTTGCTCGGGGTGCTTTCGTCCGCCCTGGGGTGGGACGTTGGCGACGGTGCCTTCGAGCATTTTCAGCAGGGCCTGCTGCACACCTTCGCCGGAGACGTCCCGTGTGATCGAGACGTTCTGACTGGTCTTGCCGATCTTGTCGATCTCATCGATATATATGATGCCGCGCTGGGCGGCTTCCAGGTCGTAGTCGGCGGCTTGCAGGAGTTTAAGCAGCAGGTTTTCGACGTCTTCGCCGACGTAGCCCGCCTCGGTGAGCGTGGTGGCGTCGCCGATAGCGAACGGGACGTTGAGTGTGCGCGCCAGCGTGCGTGCCAGCAGCGTCTTGCCGGACCCGGTGGGGCCGACCAGCAGGACGTTGGACTTGTCGATTTCGACGGCGGTATCTTTTTCGCTGGCGGTCAGACGTTTGTAGTGGTTGTGGACCGCGACGCTCAGGGCGCGCTTGGCGATGCTCTGGCCGATGACGTACTGGTCCAGGAACTCTTTGAGTTGGCGGGGCGTGGGTATGGACCCGATGCTGGGCCTGTCGGACTGTACGCGTCGACGCTCCTGCTTAAAGATGTTCTGGCAGAGGTCTGTGCAGTTGGCACAGATATAGACATCGCTGGGGCCTTCGACCATAGGCCCGACTTCACGGGAACTCTTGCCGCAGAACGAGCAGGTGGTGACGCGTCGGCCCTTGAAGCCGCTGTCGGCGCTCAGTCCTTCGCCGTCCGCATCGCCGTTGCCGGGGCCACGCCCGTCTTTTCCACCGTTCTTGTTGTTGGGCATGGTCTAGGGTCTCTTAATTCTAGAATTTCGGTGACAACGGGAAACGACCGCATCCGACTCAAGTCGGTCCGCCCATCGGCAGCCGGTATGTGAAAGATCGTCCAGATGCTTAGGCATCGTTAGTGCGACCTTCGGCTGGGCTTACGCGGCGTCCGGTGTGTTTTGTGCGGTCCTTAGATCTCGCGGTACATCATAGCCTATCAAACGCGCGTGGGGCGGGTCCGAAAGGGGTTATCAGCCGCATATTTTCAGTCTTTTGGCCCGGGGTCGTCGGCCTGGGGGGTGGGGCCTGGGTTATCGGAATCTGTGGGGGGCGTCGGGGGTATTTGAGGCGTGTCCAAGAGCTCGGGACCCAGTTCGACGCCTGCGTTTTTTGATGGTGGTGCGTGAGGGTTGGCATCAGCGGCGGGAGGTATTTCAGCATCGCCCAGATAGGTGCTGCTGTCGATCAGGGCTGCGGACCTGGCGGCCAGGTATTCATCGTCTGTGAGTTGACCATCGCGGTGGAGCTTGCGCAGTTCCGATAAGTCAAGCACCGCCTCAGCATCGGAAGACTCGATCGGGCTGTCCAGGTGCTTGCGTATCACCAGACCGAACGCCACGATCACAAAGGCGGCGACGACCAGGACCAGGAGGTAGAACCACACTTCGTTTCTAACGCGGGTAGCGCGCTCGTGCTGCCCTAGAATCAGGCACAGGTCCTGCTGGGCGAAGAGTACGTGGTTGAGCAGAGCAATCATCACCATTGCTTGCCGCCGAAGGGTTGGTGAGTGTGCCCGGGTCGATCAAACCCACGGCGGGCCTGTCCTGGGGCACGTCACATCGGGCCTTGCCTGTATGGAAGACACAGCGTGCAGCCGTTGTATTTAGCCACTGCCCCGATACCTGATTGTATGCGGGGAGTGGGCGTTGGGTGCCTTACTCGGCCTTCTTTTTAGTTGTTTTTTTCTTGGTCGTCTTCTTGGCCGTGCTCTTTTTCTTTGCGGCGGGCTTGTCGTCGTCGCTTGGCTGGACTTCGGTGACTGTCGCCTGCTCGATGATCTGGTCCATCACCTTCTGTTCGCGGATTTGCAGGTAGAGCTGCTCGATCTGACCCTGCTTGTGCATCTCCTGGCGGAGCTTCTCGGGGCGTCTGCCCTGCTGCTGGGCCAACATCGCGATCCGTCCGTTGATCTCGTTCTCGTTGACTTGCACGTCCAGATCCTTCGCCGCCTGGTCCAGGATAAAGAACAGTTTGAGCTGACGGATCGCCTCTTCTTCTGAGCCTTCACGGGCCTCGGCGATCTGCTGGGCGATCTCGTCCTCCGGAACACCGCGGTAGGAGAGTTCCATCTGCTGGCGTTGAAGTACGCGTGCGGTCTGTCGGCCGGTCACGCCCTTGGGCAGCTCCAGATCGACGTTTTCCGCGAGGTATTCGGCGACCTGCTTGTGCATGTCGGCACGAGCGTTCTGCTCATGGCGTTGTTCGATCATCTGACGTATACGGGATTTAAGCTCGTCCACAGATTCGACACCCATCATCGCAGGCAGGTCTTCGACCGGGGCCGGCTCGATACGCTCGATCTTCTTAATCGTGATCTTGACGGTGATCGGCTGTCCTTTGATCTTCTCGTTTTCGTGACCCGCCGGGCCCGTCATTGAGATCGATTCGACGTCCTCAGCCGCCTTGCCCTTGAGGAGCTTGCCCAGGTCTTCGACGACAATCCCGGCGACGTGCCCCTTGTATTCACTGGTCTTGCCGGGGACCAGCACATAGGTATCAGGCGCGTCGTGCAAGGTCTCTGCATCATCCTTCGCGTCTTTACCCGCCAACACAACCACGTCGGTGAACAAGTAGTCGCCTTCCTTGGACTTGCCATCCTCTACCGTGGTGGGTTTGCCGAAACGCTCGCGGTAGGTGTCGACCTCGGCATCCACGTCGGCGTCGGATACTTCGTGAATCGTCTTGTTCACCTTGATCTTGTCGTATGTGGGGAGCTTGACTTCCGGCGCGACCTCGACCTCGACGACGTACTTAAGCGAACCCTTTTCGGGAACCTCGAGCTTGTCGAGATCTTTGACGTCGGGCTCGCCGATGACCTCTAGGTTTTCATCTTCGATCGCCTGAGAGTAGCTCTCGCTGATGAGTTGTCCCTTGATGTCCTTCCCGATGGTCGGCGCGAAGCGCTTTTCCAACAGACGCCTTGGGGCCCGGCCACGCCGAAAGCCCGGCAGCACGGCGTCGTCGCGGAGCTGGACATAGGTCGATTCGATCTTTTCCTTGATCCGAGCCTCGGGCAGCTCGATCGACAGCCGCTTGAGCGCGGGCCCAGCATCTTCGATCGTTACGGTCTGTTCCGGCTTGGTTTCTTCTTTGGTGTCTTCGGCGACGGCGGTCTTGTCTTCGGCCATAGTCCCACGCTCCTGTCTATATAGAGGGTTGCTCGACGGTTTGGGATGGGTAGGGGCGGGGGGTTTGAACGGTGAAGCCTGCCGACCCACGCCTGGCGCCGTTCCCAAACGACGCCGGTATCTCGACAGGAAGAAGGATTATCGTGATTTAGGGGGTCGCGTCAATCCGACTGCCTTTGATTGTCGTTCCGCCTAGAATGTGACAGGTAATTAGCTTACGGGGTATCTGATCCCGATCGTACACATCATGGGCAACCTGTGGATCCTGATTCTGGCTGGAGCCGTCGGTTGGCTCATGTCCAGGCGGAAGGGTGCGGCGCTTGTGGGGATCGGGCTGTCGGGGGTTAGCTGCGTCTTGGCGGTGCTTCTCGCCATCCGGCCGGATGTTGTGGTCAGGCTGATCCCCTACAGCGACTTGACCTTCTATTCGAACCTGTACCCGCTGACCATAGTGTTGTTTGTTCCTTGTGCGTTTGCGTTCGTGAAGACACGGCGGCAGCGGTTGCGGATGACGGTGTGGTGCACGCTGTTGTTTCTCATGTCGTTCAAACTGTACGACCACCACTATTATTCTCTAGCCGAGTCGCCGGTGACGATGATTGATGGGGACGGTGTGTGTCGGCAGTCAAACGATTACACGTGTTCGGCCGCGTCGCTGGTGACTTATCTAAGGCTGTATGAGGTGGGCATCACCGAGGCGCAGGCCATCGAGATGGCCCGAACCAAGTCAGGGCACGGCACTACAAGCCTCGGGCTGTATCGGGCACTACGCATCCAGGCGGAGGACGCCGGCGACCGGCACACTACGATTTATCACATCACCACCGGAGAGCTCCTCCGGCGTAACGCCCCGGCGATCATCCTGGTCGGCCTGCCGTCACGTGGCCAGTCCAGTTCGGCCGCCGCGTTCGGGCGAGACAACAACTGGCCGGCCGGTGTCTACCACGATGTGGTCTTTATGGGTACGGACCCCGATCA
>JAJDCT010000274.1 GCA_029260695.1 Phycisphaeraceae bacterium | reverse complement strand
CCCCCCACCGGGGTGGGCATGTTTGTGCTGTATAATCTGCTGTTTTTTCGCGTCTAATGGGGGGTTTATTGGGGGGGGGGGCTGGGGTGAATTGGCGCTGGCCCAGAGTCCGTCGAGGCTGTGATGTGGCGGGGTGTCTTCATTGATTTGGCCCAGGGTCCACGACGAGGGAGTCTCGCCGACTCCGTTGAACCCCGCGCCGGTCCACAGGCTGAAGCCCTGGTACCCGTGGCCACCATCGCCGTAGTAGGACTGCATCAGCGAGCGGAGTTGCGGGAGGTAGCTGCCGATCTTGAAAGAGAGGCTGTCGCCGATAAACATGAGGTCGGCGTCCTGGCCCGCTTCAAGCCGCTGGCGTGTCTCGGCGAAGGTCTCATGCAGGTTCAGGAAAGGCGTGGCGTGCGTGGAGGTGTTGGCCACACACAGCACCGCCAGGAGGCAGACCGCCGCGGTGATTGGCTTCGCTTTGAATCCGGTTAAAAAGCCCAATGGATACCTTATGACAAGCTTTTCGAGGCGGGCTGAGGGTCACCAATAGTACGCACAGCATTGAAACTGGTCGGCCCCCCCGTTCAGCTAGCTAAGTGAGTCGCTCACCGGGCTCTTCCTAAGTATATAGCCGCCCAGGTACCGGGCAACTCTTTTTCTGACGTAAAACAGCTGATTCCGCGGAAAAATCGCCGTTTCATCGGTCCCGACGCGCCCGCCATCACGCAATCAGGAACCATGTTTGTCAGGGCTGCTCTGGGATCAGCTCCTCTATAATCCGGCCCCGCGCCCCCCGGGAGAGGGTTTTGGTTGGTGTGGCGTCAGGCCGGGGTCCAGAGCCGACCACCTGTCTTTATAAAGAGCTTGTGTCTGACAGACAAGCCCACCTGGTCGCGGTAAGATTGACCTTTCGGGCAGGAAGGGCGTACAGACCTCCTCGCCCATTGACCCGTCGATTCCATGGACTCAATGTTTGTGACGGATGAACACAAGACAGACATACTCCACCGCAGAGTCCTTCTTGCGCTTTACTGGATTGCCCTGGCGATCGGGTCGCACTGGCCCAGGCTGCAGTTGTTCCCGCCGCCTGACCACGAGCCGATATTTCAGCCGGATAAAGGGCTTCACTTTGTTGCGTTTGCGGGGCTTGCCTGGCTGATGATTCGGGCGAAGGTTGCCGGGCGCAGCGCCGGTGAGCTACGGACCGCTGCGTGTGCGGGCGTCTTTGCGATTCTTTATGCCGGTGGTGACGAACTCGCCCAACACTGGGCCCAGCGGCAGGTGACGTTCAGCGATTTCCTTGCCAGCGCGGTCGGCGTGCTTTCAGTGGTGTTGTTTGCCACGGTGCAGCGAGGGCGTCTGCCGTATAAGCCCCTCGTGTGGGCGGCGCGTTGGGCCTGGCTGGCGAGCGTGGCTGGGGTGCTGGCATTGGCGTTGCCTTTGTCGGGGATGCGTCTGACGCAGCGGTTGATTGGCTACTTCACACCGACCTGGGGTGGGATCGACAAGCCTTGTCACTTCATCGCCGCGATTCTGGCCACTTGGCTGCTGGCGTCGTCGTTCCCGGCCGGCATGACCCGGCCCAGGCTGGGCGCTGTAGCCACGATTCTTGTCATGGCCTTGTCCGCGCCGATGATTGAAATGGTCCAGGGCTACACAGGGCGAGGCGTCGAGACGGCCGACGTCTACGCACACGAGTTAGGCATGGCCGCGGCCCTGGCGGTCTGGGCCCTGATCTCGATCGGCCGAGCCCTCCGCTCGTCCGGTATCACCGAGCGGTCTGAATGAGCGGTCACAACCACGACACGTCAGCGGATCAGACAAACCCCGTGGGTGCCCCCCGCTTCGTCGGGCACGCCTTGCTGGTCGCTGCGCTGACACTGGTCTCGCGCGTCACCGGGCTGCTACGCGACGCCATGCTATTCGCATCGTTTGGGCGTGGGCCGATCGCCTCGGCATTCGTGATCGGGTTCATGGTGCCGAACCTGTTTAGAAGGCTGTTCGGTGAAGGCGCGCTGTCGTCCGCGTTCATCCCCGCTTACGCCGAGCTTTCCCGAAACGACCCGGCGATCGCGCGGCGGTTCGCATCGCTGTGCATCTCGGTGTTGTTGATCGTCACCGCCGGGCTGACGTTGCTGGGTGAGTTGGGCCTGTGGTACATGGGTTCACGCGCCGGCTGGGCCGACGACACGTTGCTGGCGATCCGGCTGACGATGCTCATGCTGCCGTACATGCCTTTGATCTGCCTGGTCGCGTTGATCGGCGGGGCGCTGCAGGTCCGTGGCAAATTCGGCCCACCGGCCGCGGCACCGATCCTCTTGAACCTCACCATGATCGCCGCGATCATCTTCGCGACCCACACCCCGGCTCCCGGCGGCTTGAACGACCAGGGCCTGCGCAGCGCGATCCATATCGTGTCGATCAGCGTGCTTGTCGCCGGGGTCCTGCAACTGCTGTGGCAGATGGTGGCGCTGCTGCGGGTCGAACGTATCACCGCCGACTTTTCGCGCACCGCCGAGCCGTTCAAGAAGATGCTCTGGGTGATGCTGCCGATGGTGCTGGGTCTGGCGGTGTTCCAGATCAACGCGGCGTTCGACACGCTGATCGCCTGGGGCTTTGCGCCCAAGGAAGGCGGGCCTGCGATGCTGTCGCTGTTTGGCCGGGAGATGGCGTACCCGATTGCAGATGCCGGACAGGTTGTGTCGTTAGCCGGGGCGCAGAGGCTGTACCAGTTCCCGTTGGGTGTTTTCGGGATCGCGATCGCCACCGCGATCTTCCCCGCGCTGGCCCACGCCGCCGCCGACCGCTCAGAGCAGGGTAAAACACACTTCCAGACCACCCTGCATCACGGCCTGCGTCTATCGTTTTTCATCGGCCTGCCCGCCGGCGTCGGCTTGATCCTCGTGCGCGTCCCGTTGACCCGTGTGGTTTTTGAGCATGGCCGATTCGACCTGCAGGACTCGCTCCGCGTCGCCGCCATCCTCGCCGGGTACGCCTCCGCCGTCTGGGCCTACTCGATGACACACATCCTGACCCGCACGTTCTACGCGGTGGGCGATGCCAAAACCCCGTTGCGTGTCAGCATGACGATGGTGTTATTTAATGTCGCGCTGAACCTGACGCTTGTCTGGCCTTTGGGCGCAGCCGGGCTCGCCTGGTCGAGCGCCATCAGCGCCGCCTGCCAGGTGTTGATCCTGCTGCTGCTGGTGCGCCGACACGTGGGGGCACCGGTTGACGCGTCGGTAATCAAGGGCTGGGCACGCACCTCAATACTCACCGCCGTGATGGCAGGCGCGCTTTGGCCGATGCTCTTAAGTTACCCCGCTCAAGACCTGGCCTGGCCCGCCTGCGCACTGCTGCTTTGCGCGTTGGTCATCGTCGGCGCAGCGGTCGTCCTGATTGGTGCGTGGTTGACCGGCGCGGAGGAACTGCGTTGGCTTAGGCGCAGCCGATCATCGGGCTGATCCGTGGCGGGTCTGGGCAAAAGAGCCTTCGGATAAGTGATCCGAAGGCTCACGGTGCGTCGCTACGCCGAAGAGGCTTTAATGATTAGCTATGAAAGGGGCATGTGCCATGCACAACTCTGGCACATGCCCTCAAAACTAAACATAGATCAGGTGGCTGCGATTAATTCTGGCAGCTACCGTCCTGCTTACGATCCCGCTGTTTGTCTTTATCTCCATTACCGTCCTTGTCACGGCTACGGTCGCGTTTGCCATCTTTGTTGCCATCGCAGTCCTTATCGCGATTGCGGTCACGTTTTGCGAAGCTCTGTGTGTCCTGTGTCCAGGGCGTGGCCGACTGGCACAGCGGGTCGCGGTCCCGATCGCGGACGCGGTCACCGTCGCCATCGCAGTCCTGGTCGCAGTCGCGGTCCCGATCTCGGGTCTTGTCCTGGTCTCTATCCTGGTCTTTGTCACAGTCGCCGTCGCGGTCCCGGTCCCGGTCCTGCTCGGCCAAGGGCTGGGCGTCGGGTGTCCATAGGTCTTGGCCTATGGGCATGGCGGCGGACGCGGGTGTCACCCAGGCGGTCACCAGCAGGAGGATCGCGGCGGTCGAGGCGATGAGGGTGAGTGGTTTCATAGTCATGGCTGATTCCCTTTTGTTTGAGCCTTTCGGCTGGTGATGCCGTCATGTTCGGCGGCGGTTACAT
>JAJDCT010000273.1 GCA_029260695.1 Phycisphaeraceae bacterium | reverse complement strand
ACCCTCAAGCCCTTGGAGGCTCAGGACGCTTTACGTCTGTTTGAAGAGCGGTTTATTCGCCGGAGACCGATTATTATCGGCTGATTATAGCGGTGTCCGGGAAACTTTCGCGGCTGCGAATCCCGTCTGACACCTAGCGGCTGCAAGGACCGCGGGCTGACATGCGGTAACTCACCGGCTCTAGGGTGAGAGGGATGTGTTTGCTAAGGCAAGGCTATCGAGTTGCGATCTGATCGAGACGCTAGACTTGGCTCGGAGGCAATCCCGACTGTCATAAATACTGCGGTTGATGGTTTGTTGGAGACCCCGGGGAGTCTTGGCTGGCTTATCATCTCGCTGAGAGTCCTGTCCGTATCGGATTTAGTGTTCATGAGAAAATGCATCTAGGCGCACGCCCGCATGACGGAGGCTGGGGCGATGCCGTCACGGACCCATACGCTGGACCTGCCTCGGTGTCCTTGCACGGTGGTCAAGCGGCGCAGGTATGTCTTTAACGCGTCCTCATCGAATTTGACAAGGAACTCGCTCGAAGCAGAGCGGTTGCGTTGGCGGATTTGATCGATCATTTGCTGCTTGCTCATGCGTAACTCCAAAGACGTGTCTGCCCCAGCGGGGTGGTTAATCGTGGTCCCTCGGCGACTTGACTTCTTGGTCGCCTGTCTTGGATCGGATTGGTTCTGGTCTGGCCTTGAGGGTGTAACTACAGCGGACCAAAGAACGTGTCGATGCTGGTGGATTGATCCTGTGTTGCTGTTGTGTCCGAATATATTATTCGGGACCTATCGCGATCTTTGTGCGTATTGTCGATGGGGTTTTGCTTGGTCATGCAGGCGCCCCGATATGGAGATTCGTTCATGGCGATGATCGTTCACAGCCCCCACGACGGCCAGGCTGTCAAAGTCCGAGATCAGGATCTTCAGCGTGCGATCCGCGACAGCGAAGGCCGTATCTTTTATGCGGTTAAGCGCAGCGATGGCCGGGGATATTACGGCTCCTTCACACGCAAAGGGTCTTATAAGGATGAGCAGCGTTGTTTAGACATGCTTGAGAAAACTCAGCATGCCCGCGAAACAGGTGCCGAGAGGTCTGCACAGCAGATTCACGATGCGACGGGGAACTCGTCGGGGCCTGGGGGTGTTCGGTGGCTGTTGCTATTGGTCGTTGCAGTCTTGATCGCGTCGGTGACATGGTATTTTGTACGGCCCGATAACCACTCGGGAGGTATTGGGCCTTCGCCGATCGATCAAAACACTCCAGCTCCAGAAGACTCTGGATTACCCGCCATTGATAACGGTGTTGATATCTCACCATCATCGCGCGACGGCATGGGAGGCACCGTGGCAGGCGTTGAGGGTCGGGGTGATACCGATTTGGTCCGCGCACTATCGAGCCATAATTACATCGGAACGGCTTCGGGCCTGCGCTACGCGATCTTGCAGCCGGGTACTGGCGAAACGGCATTTGCAGGACGGTATGTGCAGGTGCATTTTGTGGTCTCGACCTTGTCCAACGAGATTATCGAGCGGTCCGATCCCCAGCGGCCTTTTGGGTATGTTTTATGGTCTGGCCGGGTGCTGCGTGGGTGGGATGAGGGTGTGGCTGGTATGCGTGTAGGGGAGAAGCGGCGCTTGATTCTGCCACCTTCGTTGTTGTATGGCCGGTATCCAGGGGCCGTGACCTTGCCCGATACCACGCTGCAATTTGATATAGAGCTTGTTGGGGTTCTTCCCGGGGTTCGCGTCAGTACCGATACACCAGGCCGAGGCTCGATTGCCCGTCCGGGGGATACGGTACAAGTCCATTACAAGGCTTTCATAGGCAGGGAGGCGACTGCTTACGATAACTCATACGCTCGGGGCGAGCCGATCGAGTTCCGCATCGGCGCTGGAGAAGTGATTCAGGGGTGGGAATTGGGTGTGATTGGCATGTCTGAGGGAGAGACGCGGACGATCGAGATTCCGCCGTATCTAGGTTACGGTGAGCGTGGGGCGGCTGGGGTCATCCCGCCTGGTGCGAAGCTGCGCTACATCATTGAGCTGGTCAAAGTGACAGGTCCTGCCTCGCGGTACGCCGACAGTAGATTTGACCAGGGAGGATAAGCGTCTTGCCCCTGGGGCGCCCCGTTCGTCTAATAATCTGCCCGGCTGATTGATGCTGCGGATGACGTTACACTCTTAGGCATGTTCAAGCGTATCATTGCGGTCATTCTGGTGATGTTTTCATTGCCGTTTATCATCGGCGTTGGGGATCCGATGCCCGACGCCGACTTCGTTTACGTTGAGGATGCGGAATACAACAGCCGTGACCCGCAGCGGATGACCTATGCGGCGGATATCAGGTTGGCCCGTCGGTTATTCGAGACGCTGGTTGACCTGGACTTCAACGATCTGTCGCGTAACCCGGGGGCCGCTGAGCGCTGGGAGGTGTCCGAGGACGGCCTGACGTACACGTTCTATATCCGCGAAAACGCTTACTGGTCCAATGGCGACCCGCTGACGTCCCACGATTATATCTATGCCTGGCGCCGCGCCATGATCCCGGATACGGCCGCCGGGTACGCATTATTTCTGTTTGTCATCGACGGTGCACAGGACTTTTATAAATACCGCGAGGCTCAACTCGCTGAGTATGTCAAGCACACGGGGCAGGCCGGTGGCAGCGAAGCCCAGGCGAGGGATTTATGGGGAGAGGCGCTTAAGAAGTTTGACGAGATGGTCGGCGTCCGTGCGATTGATGACAAGACAATCGAAGTAACCATCAAGCAGCGCACAAGTTATTTCCTGGACCTGGTTGCGTTTGCAACCTATATGCCGGTCCATGCCCAGAGCGTCGAGGCCGGGGTGGCATACAACGTGGAGAGCGGCAGGAGGCTGGACGACCCGACGTATTGGAATGATCCAAAGCGTTTGATCGGCAACGGGCCGTATGTTCTGAAGAAGCGAAAATTTCGCCAGTACAGTTTCCTCACCGCTAACCCGTATTACTGGAACCGGGATTCGTTGAAGAACCAATCGTTGCTTGCGCGGATAATCTACGACGACATGGCTATGCTCATGGCTTACGATCAAGGTGTGGTGGATTATGTGCCGCAGGTCTCAAACACACTGACATACGATTTAGTGGAGCAACGAGATCGAGACGACGTACATGTGACCCCGGTGGCGGGAACCTACATTTACAACTTCAACTGTTTGCCGAGGCTGAATAATGGGAAGCCGAATCCATTGGCCGATTGGCGCGTGAGGCGGGCACTGTGCGTGGCCATCGACCGTGATCAATTGGGGGAGAACATCACGCGTCTGAACGAGCCGCCCGCTTACAGCTTCGTGCCTCCTGGTTCGTGCGCGGGTTACGATCCGCCTGTAGAGGCTGCTCCCATCTTTGATCCGGAAGCTGCGCGTGCCCTGCTTTTAGAGGCGGGCTACGCTGACGGATCTGAGGTCAAAGGGCTGAGCATTCTTTATAACACGGGTTCGGGTCACGACCAGATCGCGCAAGCTGTCAAAAATATGTGGGAAGAACACCTTGGTGTGGTCGTGACGTTGGAGGGTGTCGAGTCGAAGATCAGCTCTCAGCGAGGCAGGAGCCAGGACTACACCATCCGCCGGGCCGGTTGGTACGGTGACTATGCCGACCCGACTTCATGGCTTGATATCCGCTCCAGCAAAGATGAAAACAACACGACCAAATGGAGCAATCCTGAGTATGACGCATTGTTGGCCAAGGCCGCCCTTGTGGAAGACCCTGCCGAGCGGATGCGGCTGCTTCAAGAGGCCGAGGCAATATTGTTAAGGGAGTGCCCGCAAGCGGTCTTGTACCACTATGTGGTGGTGTCGTTATTCGATCCAAAAAAGGTAAAGGGGTTGGAGTTGAATGCATGGACTCGAGACCGATTCGAGCAGGTCAGCGTGATCAGGCAAGGTGTGAACGATTAGCGATGGGAGCAGGTGATGGTACGGATGATTTTTTGGCGATTATTGCAGTTCCCCCTGATCCTGGGCATGATCTTTGTGGTCACTTTGACCCTTGCGTGGGTCGTGCCTGGTGACCCGCTGGATACCGACGACGGCCGAGAGATCGCGCCGGAAATCAAAGCGGCGATGCTCAAGCAGTACAACATGGATGCCGGGGCGGTCCATTTCGGGGTCAGTTATCTCAAGGGTTTGGTGGTGGGTAGCGAGCGTGGTTGGCCTGACTTCGGCCCGTCGCTTGCTTACAAGGAAGAGCGAGTCGTCAATATGATCGGGGGGAGTCTCCCGGTGAGTGTGATGCTGGGTTCGTCTGCGCTGGCGGTGGCGCTGTTTATCGGGACGGTGTCGGGTGTTATTGGGGCGCTTCGGCCGGGTAGTATCCTGGACTTGTCGAGCCTTGGTGTTGCGTTGCTGGGCATCAGCTTGCCGAACTTTGTGACCGGGTCGATCCTGCTCGCGGTGTTTGCCGGTGCGTTCGAGATGTTGCCCGCCGGTGGTTGGGAATCGCCCTGGCACATCATTCTCCCGGCGGTGACGTTGGGGATCGCACCGGCTGCGTACATCGCTCGGCTGGTCCGTCTGGGGTTGGCTGAGATCATGTCCAGCGATTACGTGCGTACCGCAAGGGCCAAGGGGCTGTCACGACACAAGGCGCTCTTCGAGCACGCGCTGAAGGTTGCTTACCTGCCCGTGCTGAGTTTTATGGGGCCGGCGGCCGCGAGCGTGATGACAGGGTCGTTTGTTGTCGAGAAGCTCTTTAACATCCCCGGTATGGGCGATCACTTTGTTAACTCCGTTATCAACAAAGACCAGTTCCTGATCCTCGGTGTGGTGCTGACTTTCTCGACGATGCTCGTGATGTTCAACCTGATCGTCGATGTGGCTTATGCGTGGATAGATCCGCGTATCGAGTTGTGACTTGTTCGTGCTCGGGCTCTGTGAGGTCAGGCGTCGGGGGTGGGTTTAGTGGTTGACAGCCACCCGCCCGTGGGAGCGGATTTTCTTTTCAGCGATACGACCAGCAGCACGGCACCGAAGACGAATAGTAGGCCGCTTAGCCACTGTCCGCGTGTGATGTGCAGTGTGGCGAATTCCTTGTCCATCAGGTGTGCGTCGGGCATTCTGAAGAACTCGTTTATGATGCGCATCACCGCATAGACCATCGCACACAAGCTAGAGATCACACCCGGCTTGCGGGGCTTGATCCAGACCAACGCCAGGACCACCAGGACCACCAGGCCTTCCGTGACACCGGCGTAGAGTTGTGATGGATGGCGTGCCGTTAAGAAGGGCTCGGCGGCTTTGCTGACCACCGCGTTGCCCTGCTGTATCAATTCGATCACGGTCCATCGGTCCCAGGAAAGCAGCCCCGGCACGACCGAGCCCGGGGGGGGTAGGGCTGCGAAGACGTTGCTCAACAGGGTGGGGTCTGCGTCCAGCAACTCTTGCGGAAATTTAACCGCCAGTGGGAAATCTGCGTCGCAGGGGCGGCCCAGGAGCTCGCCGTTGATGAAGTTGGCGACCCTGCCGAAGAACACACCCAGCGGCGCGGTGAAGGCGAACAGGTCGACGAGGTAGAGTAGGTTGTGCCTGTGTCTTTTTGCAAAAAACAGGCAACCCAGCATCCCGCCGATCATCCCGCCGTGGCTGGCCATGCCGCCCTTGTTGATAGCGAGCACGTCCCAGAACGGCAGGGTTGAGGAGAATTGCCAGAGCATCTCTGGCTTGTAGAGAAGGACGTAGCCCAGTCGGCCACCCAGGACGATCCCTATAGCGACTGCTACGACCAGATCAGCGGCATGCTGCGGTTTGAGCGTCGAGATACCGACACGACAGACGCGCTTGACCATCAGGTAAGCGACAAAAAACCCTGCGAGGTATGACAGGCCGTACCACCTGATCGGGACCGGGCCTAGCTCAATGAGTATCGGGCTGAGGTTGTGTAGCCAAACCGCGAGTGTCATGGTGGGTAGGTCGTGTGGCGGAGCGTGTTAGCTGGGGGTCAGCGTTTCTTTCGACTGCGTGCCTTGCTCTTGGATTTCTTTTTTGTCGCGGGCGCGACGGCCTGCTTGTTGCGGTCGTTTCTTCGGGGTTTTTTCTTGACCTTTGGCTTGCCGCCCGATTTGGGTTGATCGTTTTTGGATTTATTCTTGTATTTCTTGGCCTTCGGTGAAGCACTCTTCTTTGAGTCCCCATCAACGACGACCATTTCCATGACACGCCGACCCAGATCGACCGCGGCGACGCGGACGGTGAAGGTGTTGCCGATGGACACGGTTTTGCCGGAGCGTTGGGCGACCAGTGCGCCGGTCTTTGGGTTGTGCTTCCAGCGGTCGTTTGCCGCGCCGGGCAGGTCGTTGCTGCGGACGAAACCGTCGATCAGGTATTTGTCGATCTGGATGTAGACCCCCGCGCCGGTGACGCCGGTGACGGTCCCGCTGAAGTCCTCGCCCAGGTGATCGGCGAGCAGTTGCAGGACCAGGAAGTTCCGCAGCTCGCGTTCGGCGCTCTCGGAGTTTCTCTCCGTTGTCGAGCAGTGCTTGCCCAACTCGTGCATTTTATCTTCGTTGGGGATGAGGTTGTCGGCTGCTATTTTGGACCCGATCTTTTTGGCGCTTTGGCGTTTGCCTTTGGATGCGGGTGGATCGAGTTTGAGGTAGGCGTCGATCCCTCGGTGGACGATCAGGTCGGGGTAGCGCCTGATCGGGCTGGTGAAGTGGGTGTAGTGTTCGCTGGCCAGCGCGAAGTGTCCGATCAGCATCGGCGAGTATTCGGCCTTGCTAAGTGTGCGCAGCACGGCCATGTTGACGGATCGCTGCGCCGGTTTGCCTTTTACGGATAGGAGCAGGGTCTGTAGCTGCTTGCGGCTGGGCTTGGCGGGGATGTTGTAGCCGGCGACCCGGGCGAACATTCTCAGGTCGTTGATGCCGTGTGCGTCCGGGTCCGGGTGGATGCGCCGGATCATCGGGACGCTGAGTCGGTCGAATAGCCGGGCTGTGGCCTCGTTGGCCTCGACCATGAACATCTCGATGAGGGTATGGGTGAAGGCGTCGTCCTCGGGCTGGGCATCGATTACCCGTCCGATATCATCGAAGATGAGTTCGACTTCGGGTAGCCCAAGGACGATCATCCCCTGGTCAAGCCTGCGTGCGCGGATGCACTTGGCCAGGTCGTTCATCAGCTTCGTGGCTTCGATGATGGGCTTAGGGTATTTCGGTTCTGTCTTTGCGTGCTTGTGTGCTTCACGGATGTCGTCTTCGATCAGGGCCTGGGCTTCCAGGTAGGTCATCCGCTTATCGGATCGGATGACGGTGCGTGCGAAGCGTTCCTGGAGGACTTTGCCATTGGCGTCGTACTTGATGAAGCAGGATTTTGCGTAGCGGTTCACACCTTCCTGTAGGGAGCAGACACCATTGCTGAGAACTTCCGGGAGCATCGGTACGACGACCCGTGGGAGGTAGGTGCTGTTGCCTCTGGCGTAGGCCTCCTCGTCCAGGGCGGACCCGGGCGTGACGAAGTGGGCCACGTCGGCGATGTGGACACCCAGTTCGAAGACTGTTTCTCCGTTTTCCTGGGAAGTGTTGATGGAGATCGCGTCGTCGTAGTCTTTGGCGGTGGGGGGGTCGATGGTGAGCGTGAGTATGCCGGTGATATCCTCGCGGTCGGGAGGGATTACATCGCCGTCAAACGCTTGTGAAACCTTCCGGGCTTCATCGAGGACGGGTGGGGTGAATTTTTCCGCCAGGCTGTACGCACGGAGAACTGAGAGGGTTTCGATTTCGGGTTCGCCGCCTTCGCCGAGGACTTCGGTGATGACCCCTTCGGCGACGTCATTGGCGTCCTTGGGGTATTCAACGATATCGATGACGACCTTGTCGCCGACGCTTGCGCTCTTGATCGAAGGATCGCGGATGACGACGGGGTCTCGCATCAGTCGGCCGTCGATCTTCACGACGTGTAGAGAACCGCGTTTGATCAGTGTGCCGACGTACTGGCGGTCGACCCGTTGGATGACCTCGATGATCCGGCCGACGAAGGGTGACTTGCCCGAGCCTCGTCTGCCCTCATGAATGACTTTGGCGCGGACACGGTCGCCGTTCATGGCGTCGCCGGTCGACCCCGGGGGGATGAACAGGTCGCCGTGTTGGGTGAGTTCGTCGGGCTGTAGGAAGCCGAAGCCTTTTTCATGGGCGCGGAAGACGCCGACCATCTCCTTGCCTGGTGGCGGCAGGGCGATGGTGTCGGATGAGCCCAAGATGACGCAGCCATCTTGAAGGAGGCTTTCTGCCGCATCCTTGAATTGGCTAAAATCGGTGTCAGAGACACCTAAGTCTTGCGCCAGTTGCCTGAGGGTGCGGGGCTCATACCGTGTGTCGGCGATATGACGGAGGATGCTGCTGGTGTAACGTTGAGGCATGGGGGGCTAGATACGAGGGGGCGGCTCACGGTGTCTTTTGACTCGGGCTTGAGCCCACAGCCCGCCGAGCGTCTATTGCCCGACCCGGCTATGCTAACGCAGATCAATCACTTGCGACAGAAGTACCCCCATAGGGAGGCCCATGATGGCAACCGATGACCAGATCATAAAAGCCGCCACTGAGCTTGGCGAGATGCTCGGCGATCACCCCAAGGTGGGTCGACTCGAGTCGGCTATCAAGAAGCTCAAGGAAGACACCGAGGCACAGCGAGCCTTAAACGACCTGAACAGGCACTTGCAAGCGGTTGGCGAGAAGGAGATGGCCGGTCAGCCTATCGAGGTATCAGATAAAAAGCGGCTTGCGGAACTGCAGAGCGCGGTTGTTCACAACCTGGTTCTGCGGGAGTTTCAGCTGGCCCAGATGGACTATGTGGATCTGGTCAGGCGGTTGGATGATGCGATGTATGGCCGAAGCTCGGCCGCCCAGGCCGTGGGTGTGACAGGAGGCTCGGGTGAACCCGTGGCCGCGGAATCACCGGTGGTCAACCCCGATCTGGCTTAGGATGGCTTATGGGTCTTCAGGGCAGGCCCGTATCACTGAGCGGACTCGTAGGTATGAGATGGGTGCTGACATTTGTTGTGGCTGATTATTCGCCGACTGCTAACTGTTCGCTGGTGAAATTAAAGGGCGGGGCTTTGAGCACCTCGATCCAACGGTCCGCAGATACCCGCAGCTCGGCCGCGTTGTTGGGATTGACAGCTTGGGGCGGGGTCAAGTGTGCGACATCCTTGGCGGCATAATCCATTACACGGCCACAGATCACAGCCATCGCGACCTTGTCCTGCTTGGCTTCTTCGGCCTCTTCGTTATCTTTGTTTTTATTATCTGCGTTGAGCTGATCGGCGATCAAGGTGTAATACCGGAAAGCGATCCTCGCTAGTTCGAACAGTTCATCGTCAACATTTTGATTGTCTGACCTAAGGGCGATTAACTTGCTCCAAAGCTGCTTCATCCCGCCGTGGACCGGTTTGAAGCGTGCGTTGGGGTTTTGCTTGTGGAACGTGACGCGGCTGTCTAGTCCCTCCAAGACTTTTTGAATGGCGTCTTCGAGTTCGATCTCCGCCATTGCCAACATCACTTGCTCGAGGACAAGTGAGGAATCCTCGGCCTTGAGTCGTCTAGCCATCACTGCCAGAACATCTTTTTGCTCTTGATTGGTGAGCCCTTTGCTCTTGGCTGTGGAGCCGACGGCTTTGGCGATCCAGTAGCGGACGGCGGGGCTGGGGTCATCCGCTCCGGCTTGAAGTACGGTGATAAGGCTTTGGCCTGAAAGCTTAGCGCTGACTATCGCGACATTCAGGCGCGTCATGAGGGGGCCATCGGGATTGAGCAGCGGGGCTACTCGCTTAGAAATCGTTGGCCGGTAATATTCGAAAAAGAAATCGGAGCCGCCGAGGCCGAATTGTTCTGCCAGAAGTGAGCGGCCCAGGGCAACCTGCTCGGGGTCATCGCTTTGGAGCCTGGCGGCCTGGGCATCCACGAAGGCGTCCACGGTGGCCCGATCCTGGGCTTGCAGTTCGGCTTGTGCCCCGATGATCGTCTGTGGCAGCGAATCCTGTGCGTTTAGTAACTGGCCCCCAGGTCCTAGCATGGCGACACACAGCGCGGCCAAAAGCCAAAGCGGGCATCGGCTGAATTTCATCGGAGTCCTCTCAGGCGGGCAGGGAAGTAATGCCGTCCGTCGGTCGCGGGGGACGCGGTCGGTCCAGAGATGCAAAAATTAGCATCGGCCTGGATTACTGTCAAACGTCAGTGCCAGGTAAAACCCCTCAACTATTGACAAAACAACGTGTTGTAGTCCGGGTCATGTTTTTGGCTTATCGTATCGAATTGATGCCGGGAAAGTCCAGTGGGTACCAGAGCATCACGAAGATCGAGCCCACATACAGCAATAGCCCGATCATGGTCATGACTATTCCCACGCGGTAAAAGCGGGTTTTTCGGTCACGGTATGCCAGCGTGGTATCCAGCCATTGCTGGACCTGTGTGCCGGGGTGCTGAGTCAGCCAACGCAGGTGCAGGACGCCGTAGCACACGGTCGCGGCGGCGAGCATGACCAGGGCAACCCCGCTGATGATCAGCCACTTGGCCAAATCGTTGGTACCCGCGATCAGCCGGCCCGAGAATCCAGTGGTTGTTATCACGATGCCCGACAAGCCAAGCAGAACCTGTGAGCGGTGGTGCAGCACCATGAAGTTTCGTTCGACCATTTCCATGATGGAACGGACGTCATCGGACCCGTAAATCTGGATGATGCGGTCGATCTCTTCCTGGCGGGTCTGTCTTGACATCCCGCCATGATAGCAGCGGAGGCGGGTGTGTGATTCCATGGCGGTTCGTTGTCCAAAGGAAGCTGAATTTTGGGGGTGGGGGTATGGTTTTCTGGCATCAGGCTGGCCTGCCGGCCACTTATGGCAAGGTCGGATCGTGTGCCGCTTAATGGTTTTGCGGATTATGTCGTTATGGGTGGATCGTGTTTGTCGGGATTGGCTTGGTAAATGAGACCTGCCTTAGTCGCCTGTTGTGGCTACCGATAGGCAGGGTATGACGTGTGCGAGCGCATCCACGAAGCCGGAACGGAATAAGACAGCACGGTTTTTGGGTGGCGGTGGGCGGGCCCTGCTCGGCGTTAAGCGTAGT